>PNLY01000004.1 GCA_013823325.1 Methylobacterium sp. | reverse complement strand
CGACGAGGTGATGAAGGGCCGCACCACCTTCGTCATCGCGCACCGTCTCGCCACCATCCGCAATGCCGACCGCATCCTGGTGTTCGAGCAGGGCAGGGTGATCGAGATGGGCTCCTTCGAGGAACTCGTCGCCAAGGGCGGGCGCTTCGCGGCGCTGGCGCGGGCGCAGTATCTGGTCACCGACAAGCCTGCGCCGGCGCTTTCGGAGGGCGAGGCCAGCCCATTGGCACAAAAGCTGCCAGGCGCGTGATGGCTCAGGCCGTAATGCTCGCTCCGACCGCGCCTGTTCGGGAGCAAGCCTAGTCGCCCGGTCACCACGGAGAACCGTCCATGCGCTGCCTCGTGCCGATCATCGCGCTCGCCCTTAGCTTCTCGCCCGCCGCTTTTGCCCAGACGGTCTGGGACATGCCGACCGAATATCCCGCCAGCGCCATTCCGGGCGAGGGCGTCGCGACCTTTGCAAAGCTGGTGAATGAGCGTTCGGGCGGGCGGTTGACGATCACCCCGAGCTTCGACGCGGCCAAGGGGATCAAGTCGGCCGGCATGGTCGCAGCCGTGCAGGAGGGGAAGGTCGCGGCGGGCGATGCCTTCGCCGGGGCGCTGGGCTCGGTGCATCCGCTCTTCGGCCTGTCCTCGCTGCCGTTCCTGGCGACCTCGATCGAGGATGCCAGGCGCCTGACCGATCTCGCCCGGCCGGCCTATGCCAGGGTCTTCGCCGGCTATGGCCAGCGCATCCTCTACACCACGCCCTGGCCGGCTTCTGGCATCTGGTCGAAGGAGCCGGTGACCTCCGCCAAGGACCTCGCCGGCCTGTCGATCCGCACCTATGACGCGACCTCGACCACGGTGATGGGCAATGCCGGCGCCAGGGCGGTCAACCTGTCCTTCGCCGACGCCATGCCGAAGGTGAAGGACGGTTCGGTGACGGCGGTGCTGTCCTCGGGAGACGGCGGGGCGGGGCGCAATCTCTGGCAGTTCCTGCCGCATTTCAGCGAGGTGAACTATGCGCTGCCGATCTCGCTGGCGACGGTCAATCTTGCCGCCTACGAGGCGCTGCCGACCGATCTCAGGGCGATCGTCGACGACGCCGCAGCCGAAACCGAGTGGCGGCAATGGAGCGCGATCAGGACGCGGCTTGAGGAGAATTATGCCCGGATGCGCGCCAACGGCGTCACCATCCATGCGAAGCTGCCGGCCGACCTGACCCAAAGGCTCGCGACCGCCGGCAAGGCCGCAGTCGAGGACTGGCGCGGCAAGGCCGGCGCGGAGGGCGCGGCCATCCTCGATGCCTTCGCGAAACGCTGAAACGGCGCTGTTTCGATTACCCCTGGCGTAATCGACCCGCTGCGCCCTGACGGGCATGGTCCCTCGCGACACCGGCCGCACCGGCCGTTTTCGATCGAGGAGAGCACCATGACCGCCTATGCCATCGCCCATCTGCGCGACGTCGACGTAAACGCCGAGATCGTCGACTACATCAAGCTGATCGACGAGACGCTCGTGCCGTTCGGCGGGCGCTTCCTGATTCATGGCGTGACGCCCGAGGTCATGGAGGAACCCTGGGAAGGCGATCTCGTCGTCATCGCATTCCCGGACATCGACGCGGCCCGCAACTGGTATGCCTCGCCGGGCTATCAGGCGATCCTGCCGCTGCGGACGCGCAATTCGTGCAGTGCCGCGCTCATCATCGACGGCGTGCCGGACGGCTACCGGGCGACCGACTTCCTGGCGAAGCTGGGCTGATCCTCAGGGCACCGGCTCGCCCGGCAGGAAATGCAGGCATGGGTCGAGCTTGACGTGGTCGGGGCCGACCTGCTCCCAGCCGCCGCTGACGACGATGCGCTCGCCGGTGTTTCGACCATTGCTGTCATAGGTGACGCAGAGCACCTGCGGGTCGGGTGCCTGGCACACGCCGAGATAGGTCACGCCGGCGCCCGTCTTGACCATGGCCAGAGGACCCTCGACCTCGATCGTGACGAGCTCGCCTTCCTTGCCGGCCAGGGACTTCAATGCGGTGCGCAATTCGCTGCAGCTCGCACGGAATGTCGGCTCCGGCTGGGCGCGCGCCACCAGCGTGCCTGCGAGCAAGGCAGCGCCGGCCAAGAGGACGAGACAGGCAAGGCGAAGATCGATTGCGCTCATTGCGCTGGTCTCGACCGTCTTTGTGGCGCCTTTGCGAATGGAAGACGCGTGCGAGGCAACAATCGCGTGTCACAGCCCTGCCGTTGTGAGATCATTTTCGGCATGTACCCGCCGATGGCCTTTTCAACACGGATTCATTGCCAGACATGATGATCGCCCGCCTCGCCTGTGCCTGGGCCTCGGTCGCAGCCTTCCAGCTCTTCGGCGGCACGCTGCTCGCGCAACTGGGCGCTCCCATCCCGTCGCTGCTGATCTTCGCCTGGCTGCTCGGCGTCATCGTCTGGTCGGCCTTCGGCGTGGTGCACGAGGCCGAGGAACTGGCGCACCGGCTCGGCGAGCCCTATGGCACGCTGATCCTGACGCTCGCCATCGTCATCATCGAGGTGGCGCTGATCTCGGCGGTCATGCTGGGAGCCAAGGGCGCACCGACGCTCGGGCGCGACACCATGTTCGCGGTGCTGATGATCGTGCTCAACGGCGTCGTCGGCATCGGCCTCCTGATCGGCGGCCTCAGGCATTTCTCGCAGAGCTACAACCTCAAGGGCGCCTCGGCCTATCTCGCGGTGATCATCCCGCTGACGCTGATCCCGCTGGTCCTGCCGAACTTCACCACCTCGACGGCCGACGGCACGCTGACGACCTTCCAGTCGATCGCGTTTTCGCTGTTCACGCTGCTGCTCTACGGCGCCTTCCTGATCCTGCAGACAGGCCGGCACAGCGTCTTCTTCAAGGAGCCGGCGGGCGAATCGACCATGCCCTATGGCGCGGCCTATGCCCGGGCCAGAACGCAGCCCGATCCCGAACTGGCGTCGGCGCCCCCTCCCGATGCCGAGCCGGACGAGGAGCCATCTCATCCGCCTTCGGAAGGCTCGACCGCGCGCCATGTCGTGCTGCTGCTCGCCAACATCCTGCCGATCGTCATCCTGGCGAAGAGCCTCGCCGTGGTGCTCGATTTCGGCATCGCCAAGCTCGGCGCACCGGTGGCGCTCGGCGGCATCCTGATCGCCATGGTGGTATTCACGCCTGAATGCATTGCGGCACTCAAGGCAATCACCGCCAACCAGCTGCAGCGCGCGATCAATCTCTGCCTCGGCGCTGCCGCCTCGACGCTCGGTCTGACGGTCCCGGCCGTCCTGGTCATCGGCCTCATTACTGGGCAGGAGGTCGTGCTCGGCCTCTCCGGCACCAATATGGTGATCCTGTCGATGACGCTGCTGCTGTCGACGCTGACCTTCACCGGCACGCGCACCACCATGCTCGAAGGCGCGGTGCATCTCTCGGTGTTCTTCGTCTTCCTGGTGCTGGTGTTCAGCCCCTGACCGAGGCAGTGGCCGCGTCCGGCTCGGCCAGCGTGCCGTTGCCGGCGGGCGCCACCCGGAGTGCGGTCAGCCGGTTGCGGCTCTTGCGCATCACCTCGAAGCGGAAGCCGTGGAAGGTGAAGGCCTGGCCGGCATCGGGGATGGCACGGGCCTCGTGGATGACGAGCCCGGCGATGGTGGTCGCCTCGTCGTCGGGCAATTGCCAGTCCATCGCCCGGTTGAGGTCGCGGATCGGCACGCCGCCGTCGACGATAACTGCCCCATCCGGCTGCTGGCGCAGGCCGGGCACGGCGACATCGTGTTCGTCGCGGATGTCGCCGACGATCTCCTCGAGGATGTCCTCCAGCGTGACGAGCCCCATCACCTCGCCATATTCGTCGACGACGAGGGCGAAATGCGTCTTGCGGGCGAGGAAGGCCTTGAGCTGCTCGGGCAGCGGCGTGTTCACCGGCACGAACCAGGATTCGAGCGCGATGGTCGCGACATCGAGCTTGCAGGCATCGCCGCCGGCGGCATCGAGCGCGCGCAGCAGGTCCTTGGCGTGCAGGACGCCGACGATGTTCTCGGGCTTGTCGCGCCAGAGCGGCATGCGGGTATAGGGCGAGGCCAGCACCTCTCGCACGATCGCCTCAGGGCCGAGGTCGAGATTGATCGTGCGCATCTTGGTGCGGTGGATCATCACATCGGCGACTTCAAGCTGCTTCAGGTCGAGCAGGCCGCTGACCATGTCGCCATCGGCCTTCTCGACCGTGCCCTCCTGGCGCATCAGCTCAACCTGGTCGCGCAGGATCTCGTCGATCGCCAGCACCGGACGCTGCGAGTCGATCCGCAGCCCGAACAGGCCGAGTGAGCGGCGCGCGAACCACTGCATCAGCCGGACCGGCGGGCCGAGCACGGCGAGCAGGCGCGCCACCGGCCGCACCAGCTTGAGCGCCATCCGCTCAGGCTCCGCGACCGCAGCCATGCGCGGCGCGAGTTCGCCGAGCACGACGACGATCAGCGCGACCGCGATCGCGAGGCAGGCCGCGCCGCTGACGCCGAAGGAGGCGAGCGCGGCATAGGCGGCGAAGCTCGCCGTGGCGGTCTTCACCAGCGTCCGCGCCAGCAGGAAGACGCCGCTCAATCGCTCGCGGTCGCCGAGCACGCGCAGCGCGATCGCGGCGCGGCGGCTGCCGGCCTTCTCCTGCTGGACGAGCTTGGCGCGCGAGATCGCATGCAGCGCCGCATCGGCCGCGGCGAGGAATCCGGTCAGGAACACGCCGAGCGCGACGACGGCGATGGCGAGCCAGGGGTCGAGATGCGGGATGGCGACCATGGCGGAAGCGCTCAGGTTCCCGCGAGTTCGCTTTCGATGAAGCCATGCGCCGCCTCGGCGGCGACGCCGGGCGCGATGAAGCTCCTGCCGATGCCATGCGCCAGGATGAAGGTCAGCGCGCCGCGCTTGACCTTCTTGTCCTGGGTCATGGCCTCGACGATCTCGGCGGCCGTGCCGCTGCCGCCCGGCACGTCCTGCAGCCGGGTCGGCAGGCCGACGGCGGCAAGATGGGCGGCGACGCGGCCGGCGTCCTGGCCGGGGCATAGGCCGAGCCGCTGCGAGAAGCGGAAGGCGAGGCAAAGCCCGATCGCGACCGCCTCGCCATGGACGAGCCGGCTGGAATCGTAGCGGGTCAGCCGCTCCAGCGCATGGGCGAAGGTGTGGCCGAGATTGAGCAGGGCCCGGTCGCCATCCTCGCGCTCGTCGCGCGCCACCACCGCGGCCTTGGCCCGGCAGGCGGTCGCGACGGCATGGTCGCGCTCCGGCCCGCCTTCCATGACGCGGCGCCAGTTGACCTCGCACCAGTCGAAGAAGGCGGGATCGTCGATCAGCCCGTATTTCACCACCTCGGCATAACCGGCCTTGAACTCGCGCTCGCTCAATGTGTCGAGCAGGGCGGTATCGCAGACCACCAGCGCCGGCTGGTGGAAGGCGCCGATCAGGTTCTTGCCATGGCTGGAATTGATGCCGGTCTTGCCGCCGACAGAGGAATCGACCTGGGCGAGCAGGCTGGTCGGGATCTGCACCAGCCGCACGCCGCGGCGCAGCACCGAGGCGGCGAAGCCCGAGAGATCGCCGACGACGCCGCCGCCGAGGGCGATGACGAGGTCGTTGCGCTCGATCTTGGCGGCGAGCAGGCCGTCGCAGAGCTCGATGAAGCGGGCATAGGACTTCGACGCCTCACCCGGCGGCACGGTCAGCCGCGTCGTGTTGACGCCAGCCTGCTGCAGGCAGGCCTCGAGCGCCGGCGCGTGCAAAGCAGCGAGGTTCTCGTCGGTGACGATGGCGGCGCGGGCGCCGGCAAAGCGGCTGGCGATCACCTCCGCCGCCTCGCAGAGCTGGTGGCGGCCGATCAGGATGTCATAGGAGCGCTCGGCCAGCGCGACCGGCACGACGATCCGTTCCGCTGCGGGGGCAGCCGGGGCCATGGCGTTCATTCCTTGCCTTCCTGGCGCAGTCGGCGATCGAGCGCCGCCAGCGCGTCCTCGACCACGACCTCATGCGGATCGTCGCGCGAGATCAGCGTGATGTCGGCGAGCGCATAGACAGGCTCGCGCTCGGCCAGCATCCGGCGCATCGTCGCCTCGGGATCGGCTGTCTGCAGCAGCGGACGGTTGCTGCGCTTGCGGACACGGCGCATCAGCACGTCGAATTCGGCCTTCAGCCAGATCGAAACCCCGAGCTCGGCGATGCGGGCGCGGGTTTCGGCGTTCATGAAGGCGCCGCCGCCGGTCGCCAGCACCAGCGGGGCGCGCGTCGTCAGGATGCGGGCGATGACGCGGCGCTCGCCATCGCGGAACTCGCTCTCGCCGCGCTGGGCGAAGATCTCCGGGATCGTCATGCCGGCGGCGGTCTCGATCTCGGTGTCGGCATCGACGAAGGGCAGCCCGAGCCGGGCGCCGAGGCGCTTGCCGGTCGCGCTCTTGCCCGAGCCCATCATGCCCACCAGTACCACCGCCCGCGCACCGAGCGCGGCGCGTAGAGCGATGCGATCCACCGGTTCGATCGTTTCCGCCATCGTCATCAAATGAATTCCTTGAGCCCGCTCTAGCATGAGGATCGCGGTACCGCCATGTGCCTTGCGCTGCGGCTTGACCGGGGCCGCCCGGTCGGGCTCGTAGCGCCGCGACGAGGACAGTGAGGCGCATGATGCCGGTGGCCGGAGAGGATTGCGGGATCGCCGCCTTGCGGGCGCCCTTCGTGCTGCTGGAGGATCGCGGCGGGGCAGGTCAGGCGCTGCTCTTCGCCGATCCCCTGGAGATCATCGAGGCCGACGAGCCGTCGGGGATGGGGGGCGCCTTGGCGCGAATCGAAGCGGGATTGGCGCGCGGCCTGCATGCGGCCGGTTTTCTGTCATACGAGCTGGGCTATGCCTTCGAGCCGCGCCTTGCCGGGCAGCTGCCGTCGCAACGCAGTCTGCCGCTGCTCTGGTTCGGCCTGTTCGAGGCGCCGCGCAGTGTCGAACCGGCCGCGCTCGACCGGGATTTCGCGGCACTCTGTCCACCGCCGCTGGAGGATCTGACCTTCGGGCTGGACCAAGCCGGCCATGCGGCAGCGGTGCAGCGCGTGCTCGACTATCTCCGTGCCGGCGACGCCTATCAGGTCAACCTGACCTTCCCGATCCGCTTCCGCTACCCCGGCGATCCGCTCGCTCTCTATGGCGCGCTCCGGGCGAGCCAGCCGGTCGCGCATGGCGGCCTGATCGCGACTGGAGAGGCGAGCATCCTCTCGGTCTCGCCGGAGCTGTTCATCGCGACCGCAGGCGGGTATGCCACGACCCGCCCCATGAAAGGGACAGCTGCGCGCGGCGTCGATGCGCAGGCCGACGAGGTGGCGAAGGCATCGCTGCGGGCCGATCCGAAGCAGCGGGCCGAGAACCTGATGATCGTCGACCTCTTGCGCAACGATCTCAGCCGCGTCAGCGAGCAGGGCTCGGTCGAGGTTCCCGCGCTGTTCAGAGTCGAGACCTATCCGGGCTTCCATACGCTGACCTCGACGGTGACGAGCCGATTGCGGCCCGGCCTGTCGCTTCTGGAGCAGATGCAGGCGCTGTTCCCGTGCGGTTCGGTCACAGGCGCGCCGAAGCTCAGGGCGATGGAGATCATCCGCGAGCTCGAAGCCGCGCCGCGCGAGATCTATACCGGCTCCATCGGCACGATCGCGCCCAATGGCGATCTCAGCTTCAACGTGGCGATCCGGACAGCGACGCTGCTGCCGGGCGGCGCGGGCGTCTATGGCGTCGGCGGCGGCATCGTCGTCGATTCCAGGCCGGCCGAGGAATATGCCGAGTGCCGGCTGAAGGCGCGGGTGCTGACCGATCTCGCCGAAGATTATGGGCTGATCGAGACCTTGCGCTGGTCGGGCGGCTATGTCCGGCTGGCGCTGCATCTGGACCGTCTGGGCGCTTCGGCGGTAGCGCTCGACTTCCGGTTCGACCGGGAGCAGGCGCTCGCGCAGCTCGCCGAGATTGAAGCGTCGTTCCCCGCCGGGAAAGACCGCCGCGTGCGTTGCGAACTGCACCGCGGCACGCTTCAGATCACCACGGCGCCGATGCCGCGTGCAGCCGATGGCGTGCTCCGCATTGCCGTCGCCAGCCAGCCCGTCGACGCCGGCGATCCGTTCCTGCGCCACAAGACGACGCGCAGGGCGGTCTATGACCGGGCGTCGGCGGAAGCGTCCGCTGATGGCTGCGACGATGCGGTGCTGCTCAACCGGCAGGGCTACGTCACCGAGACCAGCCGCAGCACCATCTTCGTCGAGCGCGACGGCGTCTTGCTGACGCCACCGTTGGAGCATGGGCTGCTGCCGGGCGTGTTGCGCCGGGACCTCATCGACACAGGCGCTGCGCGCGAGGCGCCGCTGCGGCTCGACGACCTCCGGCAGGCCGTTCGCTGGTTCGTCGGCAACAGCCTGCGCGCGCTGCAGCTTGCAAAGATCGCCGGTTCCGCCCTTGCGTCCGACACCCCCAATCAGAAATAACGGGTTGGGGTGCATGGGGAATCGCCGGCCGTGCCGACGCTGTTCAAGTTCCTGACGTTCCTGGCTGTCATCGCCGGGCTGGTCTATGGCGGCATGCTGGCGCTGGTCACCTTCGTGAAGCCGGAGCCGCGCGAGATGGTCGAGATCGTACCGCCCTCGAAGCTGCAGAAATGAGCAAGCAGGCGCGCTCCTGGCTGAACGGGTTCCTCGACATGCTGGCGGCCGAGCGCGGCGCAGCCAAGAACACGCTCGAGGCCTATGAGCGCGATCTCGACGACTATCTCGGCTTCGCTGCGAGCCGAGGCG
Organism: Methylobacterium sp.; assembly: GCA_013823325.1. Taxonomy (GTDB): domain Bacteria; phylum Pseudomonadota; class Alphaproteobacteria; order Rhizobiales; family Beijerinckiaceae; genus Allobosea; species Allobosea vestrisii. The sequence goes on along the minus strand of PNLY01000004.1, from coordinate 110,034 downwards.
GGCCGGCTGCGGCCACGGCGGACGATATCCGGGCTTATCTGGTCGAGTTGTCGGAACGCGGGCTGAAGGCTTCCTCGGCGGCGCGTCGGCTCTCTGCGGTCCGGCAATTCCATCGCTTCCTCTATACGGAAGGGCTGGCGGGAGGCGACCCTACCGCGGCGATCGAGGGGCCGCGGCTCGGCCGGCCGCTGCCGAAGGTGCTCAGCGTCGCCGAGGTCGATCGGCTGATCGGCACGGCCCAGCAGATGGCGGAGCAGGAAGGCCAGTCGCCGGCGGCGCGGGCGCGCGGCGTCAGGATGCGTTGCCTGATCGAGATGCTCTACGCCACCGGCCTGCGCGTCTCCGAACTGATCGCGCTGCCGCTCTCGGCTGCAACGACGCGCGAGCGCTTCCTGGTCGTGCGCGGCAAGGGCGACAAGGACCGGCTGGTGCCGCTGAACGAAGCGGCGCGGGTGGCGGCTGTGGCGCATCTTGCCCTGCTGCGCGAGCAGGGCGCGGCGGATGGGCGCTGGCTCTTTCCCTCAGACGGCGAGAGCGGGCATCTGACCCGCCAGGCCTTCGGGCGGGATCTCAAATCGCTCGCCGTGGCCGCCGGTCTATCGCCGGCCAAGGTCTCGCCGCATGTGCTGCGCCATGCCTTCGCCAGCCACCTCCTGCAGAACGGCGCGGACCTGCGCGTCGTGCAGGAGCTGCTGGGCCATGCCGACATCGCGACGACCCAGATCTACACCCATGTCCTCGACGAGCGGCTGAAGAGCATGGTGCGCGACCTCCACCCGCTGATGGATGGAGACAGTTAGTTCAGGCCGCGTCCGGCGTACTCGGAGCCGGCTCCTCGCCCTTCCTGCCGCACAGCGCCAGCATGGCGCGGGCGATCTCGGCCTCGCCCATGATGGTCCGGCTCGCCCCGCATTCCTTGAGGTGTTCGACCTCGGCGAGGGAATGGGCGCGGGCGACGATCGGCAGGTTCGGATTCTGCCTGCGCGCCTGCTCGCAGACCTGGCCGGCCTCGAAGCTGCCGGGGATGGCGACGAAGAGGCGCTTTGCCCGCGCGAGGCCGGCAGCGCCGAGCACTTCGGGGTCGGCGGCATTGCCGACCAGCACCTCGGCGCCATCGCGGCGGGCGGCGGCGACGCCGTCATCCTGGTCCTCGATCACCAGCAGCTTATCGCCCATGGCCGTAAGACCGGCGCCGAGCAGCGAGCCGACGCGGCCATAGCCGACGACGACGATGTGATCGGAGAGCTCGGTCGGGATGATGTCGCGTTCGGGCGCGGGCTCGGGCTCGGGCTCCGGCGCTGCGGTTGGGGCCTCCGGCTGGGGCGCGGCCTCTGCCGGCTTGGGCTTGGCTGGCGCCGGATCGGGCGGCGCGAAGCGGTCGACCAGCTTGAACATCAAGGGGTTGAGCACGATCGAGAAGATCGCGCCGGCGAGGATCAGGTCGCGGCCCTGCTCCGGCAGCAGTTTCAGCGAGACTCCGAGCCCGGCGAGGATGAAGGAGAACTCGCCGATCTGCGCCAGGCTCGCCGAAATGGTCAGCGCGACCTGATCGGGCTTGCCGAAGGCGCGCACGATCAGCCAGGCCGCCAGGGTCTTGCCGAACAGGATGATGGCGATGGTCGCGATCAGCGGCAGCGGCGCGCGCAGAAAGATGCCCGGATCGAACAGCATGCCCACGGAGACGAAGAACAGCACGGCGAAGGCGTCGCGCAGCGGCAGCGATTCCTCGGCGGCCCGGTGGCTGAGCGGCGATTCGCTGAGGATCATGCCGGCGAAGAAGGCGCCGAGCGCGAAGGAGACGCCGAACAGGCTGGCGGCGAGATAGGCAACGCCGAGCGCGATCGCGAGCACGGCAAGGCGGAACAGCTCACGTGAGCCAGTATGGGCGACCCAATGCAGGATCCAGGGGATCAGCCGGCGCCCGACGATCAGCATGAAGGCGACGAAGGCGGCAACCTTGGCGAGCGTCAGGCCGAGCACGCCCCAGAGACCGAGATCGAAGCGCGTCGCCAGCGGCCCGCTGCCCGCAGCGGCTCCGGTGCCGCCGTTCAGCACGTCAGCGACCGCCGGGATCATCACCAGCGCCAGGACCATGGCGAGGTCCTCGACGATCAGCCAGCCGACGGCGATCTTGCCCTTCTCGGTCTGGACGATGCGACGCTCCTGCAAGGCGCGCAGCAGCACGACGGTACTGGCGACCGAGAGCGCCAGGCCGAAGACGAGGCCGGCAGGCACGCTCCAGCCGAGCAGCAAAGCGAGCCCCAGGCCGAGCAGGGTCGCGGTGCCGATCTGCACCAGCGCGCCCGGCACGGCGATGGCTTTGACCGAGAGCAGGTCCTTCAGCGAGAAATGCAGGCCGACGCCGAACATCAGCAGGATGACGCCGATTTCGGCGAGGTCGTTGGCGAGATTCTGGTCGGCGACGAAACCGGGGGTGAACGGCCCGACCGCGACGCCGGCGAGCAGATAGCCGACGAGCGGGGAAACCCTGAACTTCTGTGCCAGCGCCCCGAACACGAAGGCGAGGCTGAGGCCCATGACGATGATGGCGATCAACGGGCCGTGATGCATGGGTCTCCGGTGGGCAGGCGGGAAAAGGGGGTGCCGCGACTTTGCGGATCGCGGCGAGGGAATTCAACCTTCGTCGGTGAACAAAAGTCGCAAAAGAGCTGCGACACCGTGAGCCGTGACGGCGCCTAGGCCTTGGTCGGCTTGTGCTCCAGCAGGATCTGGGCCTGCTTCTCGACGCCAAGCTTCAGCTTCTCGGCGAAGATGGCGAGCATCAGGGGCAGCATCACCTCGACGCGCACCAGCGCATCCTCGACCTCGATCTTGCCGGCGACGGTCTGGCCGAGCGCTGCGACGCCGAACTGCAGCGTGTCGCCCTGCCAGCTCTCCTCGACGATCTGCATGCCGAAGCCACCGAGCTTTTCGCGGACCTTGCCGACGCCGCCCTGCAATCGCTGGCGGGCGGCCTCGCGGCCGAGCGAATGCGAGATCGTGATGGTGACGGGGCGTTTCATGCGTCAGGTTCCGGAAGCGTGAGCGAACTGGCGTAGCGCTGAGATGGGCTGCGCGGCCGGCGCTTGCAACCGTCTGCTGACACGACCTTTAACGAGATCGTCCCAGGTGACCGTCGAGGCACCCAGGACGACGTGCTTGACGTGAAACTGGATTTGAGGGTCAGTGGCTGCGGGCTTCGAGCGCCTGCTGGCCCTGGGGGGTGACCTTCCAGAGCTCGTCGCCGGGCTCGGCCAGGCCACGACCCTGAAGCAGGCGCAGCATCGCCTCGCCGAAGATGAAGCGGCGCGTCTCTTCGCTGATGCTCTCCAGCGCGATCCACTCCGGGTCGGTCATCACGATGGTCTCAGGGTTCGTCGCGGTCTCGGCCATATCGTCCTCCTCCGTGGCGGTTGCTGCGATCAGAGGCAAAATCGCCGACAATCTTGGAGAGTGTATGGCCGTGTTCGGGTGGTGGCGCGGCAATTGCGCGGTTTTCCGGGTTAGCCGGCAGGTTTTCCGGCTGAACGCTAGCCATAGGGCAGGCGCAGGCCCGCCTCGGCGGCGCAGGCCTTGAGCGCGAGCAGGATCGCACTCTCGTCGGTCTCGACGCCGTGGCGCTGCAGGCAGGGCACCAGGATTGCCGCCTCGGCATGGCCGGCCGGGCCGATCACCGGGCAGGCAATGTCGGTGACGGCGAGGATATCGCGGCTCGGCGCGATGCGGTGGCCGAGCGCGCGCACCTCGGCGAGCGCGGCCTGGGTCTCGGGATCGTCGAGACGTCGCCTCGTCTCGGGCGGCGCCTCGCGCATCAGCCCGCGCCGGCGCGCCTCCGACTGGAAGGCGAGGATCAGCAGACCGGAATTGGCGTCGAGCGCCGGGCGGCCATAGCCGGGGCGGACGATGACGCTGGCGTCGAGATGGCCGGCGGTGGTGGCGAGCACCACGGTCTGGGCCCGGCTCAGCACCACGAGATGGGCCGCCTGGCCGCTCTCCTCGCTGAAGCGCTCCATCAGGGGCAGCACGACCGAGGTCAGTTGCTTGCCGCCGGGCGTCCTGATCCCGAGGTCGAACAGGCGGCGCGACAGGCCGAGCCGGTCGGTTCCCGGCTCGCGTTCGAGATAGCCGCGCTGCTGCAGCACGAAGACCATCCGGAAGATCTCGCTCTTCGAACGCTGCAATCGCTCGGCGATCACGCGGGTCGAAAGCGGCTCGCCGGTCTCGGCGAGGAGTTCGAGGATGTCGAGACCCTTCTCCAGGGCAGGGGCCGCGTAGGCCGCCTTCTCGTCAGGGTCGGCTTCGGGAAGAACGCTCATGCTGCGCCTGTTTCATATATGAAGCTTGACATCAAATAAGAAGCCAAACTAGCCTCCGGGTAAAGAGGGAGAGACATGAGCGCATCGCCGCAACATCCGTCCAGCGCATCCGGACGGCGGGCCCATGGCCCGCAGCTCCAGGGCTGACGGCGATGAAGTACGGGCTCCAGTTTCGCGACGTCTTTGCGGCCTGGCAGTCCATTCTCGACGGCGTCTGGATCACGCTGCTGCTCTCCGCGGTGGCCATGGTCGGCGGACTCCTCATCGGCATCCTCTGCGCCGCCGGGCGCACCTACGGCCCGGCCTGGCTGCGCCGCATCGTCGGCGCCTATGTCGAGATCATCCGCAACACGCCGCTCCTGGTGCAGCTCTTCCTGATCTTCTTCGGGCTGCCGAGCTTTGGCGTCAGGCTCGACGGGCTCACCGCCGCCATGATCGCGCTGGTGATCAATCTCGGCGCCTACACCACCGAGATCGTTCGCGCCGGGCTTGAAGCCGTGCCGAAGGCGCAGATCGAGGCCGGCCATTCGCTCGGGCTCTCCGGCCTGCAGGTCTTCCGCTATATCGTCGTCTTCCCGGCGCTGAAGGCGATGTTCCCGGCGCTCGCCAGCCAGTTCGTGCTGCTGATGCTGGCGACCAGCGTCGCCTCGCAGATTTCGGTGCAGGACCTGTTCCATGCCGCCTCGATCGTGCAGTCGCGCACCTTCCGGGATTTCGAGGTCTATACGGTGATCGGCGTGCTCTATCTCGCGCTCGCCATCGGCTTCCGCGGCCTGTTCGCCCTGATCTACCGCCTGGTGTTCGTGCGATGATCCGCGAATTCGGCCTCATCGATGTGATGTACCTGATCGCCGCGGCGCGCTGGACGATCGCGTTGACCGCCGTCGCCTTTGCCGGTTCGGCGGTGCTGGGCTTGGCGCTCGCGATCCTGCGCATCCTGCCGATCGCGCCGCTGCGCTGGTTCTCGGCGACCTATATCCAGCTGGTGCAGGGCACGCCGCTGCTGGTCTGGCTGTTCCTGATCTTCTTCGGTCTGCCGCTCGCCGGCATCTCGGTCAATCCCTGGATCGCGGCGGCGGTCGCCTTCTCGGTCTACGGCTCGGCCTTCCTCGGCGAGATCTGGCGGGGCGCGCTGGTCTCGATCGCGAAAACGCAATGGGAGGCGGGGGCCTCGCTCGGGCTCTCGCTCGGCGAACAGCTGCGCTACGTCATCATCCCGCAATCGATCCGGATCGCGATCCCGCCGACGGTCGGCTTCCTGGTGCAGCTGATCAAGAACACCTCGCTCGCGGCGGTGATCGGCTTCGTCGAGCTCACCCGCGAGGGCCAGCTCACCGCGGCCGGCACCTACAAGCCCTTCGCCGTCTACATCACCGTCGCCTGCATCTATTTCGCGATGTGCTTCCCTCTCACGCAATGGAGCCGCTCGCTCGAGCGGAAGCTCGATGTCGCTCGTTGAAATCCATGACGTCAGCAAGAGCTACGGCGCCAACCAGGTGCTGAAGGGCGTCTCGCTCGATATCGAGAAGGGCGAGGTCGTCGCCGTGATCGGCCGCTCAGGCTCGGGGAAAAGCACGCTGCTGCGCTGCGTCAACGGTCTGGAGCCGGTGCAGGCCGGCACGATCCGCATCGACGGCGTCAAGGTCAACGACCCCGCCACCGACCTGCGCAAGCTCCGGCAGGAAGTCGGCATCGTCTTCCAGCAGTTCAACCTGTTCCCGCATCTCTCGGTCAGCGACAACATCACGCTCGCCCCGCGCGTCGTGAAGAAGCAGCGGCCGGAGGAGGCGCGCGAGGTCGCGCGCGAAGTGCTGGCCCGCGTCGGCCTGGAGGACAAGCTCGACGCCTACCCATCCCAGCTCTCCGGCGGCCAGCAGCAGCGCGTCGCGATCGCGCGTTCGCTCGCGATGCGGCCGAAGCTGATGCTGTTCGACGAGGTCACCTCGGCGCTCGACCCGGAACTCACCGGCGAGGTGCTGAAAGTACTCGAATCCGTGGCGCAGGAGGGCATGACCATGATGCTCGTCACCCACGAAATGGGCTTTGCCCGCAGGTTCGGCTCGCGTGTCGTCTTCATGCACGAGGGCCGCATCCATGAAGAAGGCCAGGCCGCGGCGGTGCTCGCCCAGCCGAAGACGCCCGAACTCACCACCTTCCTCAGCGCAGTCCTGCACTGAGGCAATGACGATCACGTCAGTAGCGGTCAACGAGGGGAGAGAAAGATGCGTAAGCTGTTTGCAGGGCTCGCGGCGATGGCGATCGCCGCGTTCGGTGCGGTCGAGGCCAAGGCCGACAAGCTCCAGGACATCCTGTCCAAGGGCGTGGTCCGCATCGGCGTGCCGCTCGATGCGCCGCCGTTCGGCTCGCAGGACGCCAACCGCAAGCCGGTCGGCTTCGACATCGAGCTGGCCGAGATGGTCGCCAAGGGCCTCGGCGTGAAGCTGGAGATGCAGCAGATCACCGGCGCCAACCGCATTCCCTTCCTGCTCACCGACAAGGTCGACATCGTCATCTCGGTGATGGGCCTGTCGCCGGAGCGCGCCCGGCAGATCCAGTTCACCGCGCCCTATGCCAACACCTTCCTCGCCGTCTACGGCGCGAAATCGGCCAATGTGACCAGCCCGGAGACGCTCGGCTCGAACCGCGTCGCCGCCGCCAAGGGCACGACGCAGGAACTCGCCATCACGGAATCGGCGCCGAAGGCGAATGTGATGCGCACCGAGGACGACGCGACCGCGGCCGCTGCCTACATCACCGGCCAGGCCGATCTGCTCGCGACCAACTCGATTGTCGCCCAGGCGCTGGCCAAGCAGAACCCGAATAAGGAGTTCGAGCGCAAGTTCGTCATCCGGCGCAGCCCGGCGCATATGGGCGTGCAGATGGACCAGCATAACCTCGTGCGCTGGCTCGACAGCTTCATCTTCTACGCCTCGATGAACGGCGAGCTCGACCGGCTGCACAAGAAATACCTGGACATGCCGATGGACCCGCTGCCGACGCTGTGAGCGACGACAACTGCCGTCATTCTCGGGCGAAGCGCAGCGCAGACCCGAGAATCTCGTGACCAGATGGCTCCAGTCGGAGCCTCATCTTGCCTGAGATGCTCGGGTCAAGCCCGAGCATGACGGCCCTTCTCGACCCGTCGCATCCGAGCCCCGCCATGACCAGCCCCCGCCAGAAGCCCACCCCGCGCCCGTCCAGCGCCTTCCTCACCGTCGATCCGGAGAAGGACGGCAAGCAGGTCGGCTTCCTGATGATCCCGCATTCGCCCCATGACGATGCCTGGGGCGCGACGCGGATACCCGTCGCGATCATCAAGAACGGCTCGGGGCCGACCGCCATCCTCGAAGGCGGCAATCATGGCGACGAGTATGAAGGGCCGATCGCGATCTGCGACCTGATCCGCGATCTCGACCCCGGCCGCGTGCAGGGCCGCCTCATCCTGATGCCGGCGAACAATGTCCATGCCGTCATCGCGGGAAAACGGACCTCGAGCGTCGACGGGCTCAATTTCAACCGCACCTTCCCGGGCGATCCGCGCGGCACCATCACCCAGCAGATATCGGCCTTCGTCAGCGACCATATCCTGCCGCTCGGCGACGCCTTCCTCGACCTGCATTCCGGCGGCTCCTCGCTCGACATCATCCCGAGCGCGATCGTCGAGCCGAGCGACGATCCGCAGCTGCACAAGCGCAATGTCGCTGCCGTGCAGGCCTTCGATGCGCCGATGACGGTGGTGATCTCCAATCTCGGCGAACCGCGCACCGCCACCGCGACCGCCTGCCGGCAGGGGCTGGTGACGGTCGGTACCGAGATGGCGGGCGCCGGCACGGTCTCGCTGGATGCCCTGAGAATCTGTCGGCGCGGCGTCGCCAATGTGCTCGATCATCTCGGCATCGTCAGGCGTGACAAGCCGGAGCCACGCCGCGGCGACGGGCAGGTGCTCGAACTCCCGGGTACCGCCGCTTACGTCTACGCCACGGCGGATGGCATCTTCGAGCCCTTCCATGCCAATGGCGAAAAGGTCAGCGCCGGACAGCCGGCGGGCAAGATCCATTGCACCTGGGATCCGACGCGCCCGCCGGAGACGCTGCACTACGCCGCCGACGGCATTCTCTACGGGCGACGCCAGCCGGGCCGCGTCAGACCGGGCAATTGCTGCCTGATCGTGGCGGCGCCCTATCGCGGGGTGCTGTCGTGATCGGTCTCGACGACATCCGCGCGGCACGCTGGCGGATCGCGCCGCATGTCCGCAAGACGCCGATCCTACCCTATGGCCAGCTCAGCTCGCGCGAGGATTTCGGCGGCACGGTGACGCTGAAGCTCGAATTGCTGCAAGCGGCGGGCTCGTTCAAGGCGCGCGGCGCGATGAACCGGCTGCTGACGCTCTCTGCGGAGGAATTGGCGCGCGGTGTGGTCACCGCGTCCGGCGGCAATCACGGGCTCGCCATCGCCCGCTCGGCCCATGTGCTCGGCGCCAGGGCCAAAATCTTCCTGCCGTCCAATGTCGTCGCCGACAAGGTCGCCAAGCTCAAGCGCTGGGGTGCCGAGGTCGAGATCGTCGGGGCGATCTGGGACGACGCCAATGCCGCGGCGCTCGCCTATGCCAGGGAGACCGGTGCGACCTACGCCCATCCGTTCAGCGATCCCGTGGTGGTCGCCGGCCAGGGTACGCTCGGCCTCGACATTCTCGACGAGATCCCCGATGTCGACGTCATCCTCGTCGCGATCGGCGGCGGCGGGCTGATCACCGGGCTGTCGACGGCGGTGAAGGCGCTCAGGCCGCAGACCCGGATCATCGGCATCGAGCCCTATGGCTCGCCGACGCTGCATGCCTGTCTCGAAGCCGGCAGGCTGGTCACGCTCGACAGACTGGAAACGCGGGTTGCGACCATGTCGTGCCGGCGCACCGACCAGGCGATCTTTGATGCGGTCGCGCGCAATGTCGACGAGATCGTGCTGGTCAGCGACGACGAGATGGAGGGGGCGGCGCAATCGCTCTGGTTCGAGTTCGGCATCGCCGCCGATCTCTCGGGCGCTGCGGCGGTCGCTGCGCTGCAGGCGAAGCGCTTCGTGCCTGCGCCCGGCAGCAAGGTCTGCGCGCTGGTCTGCGGTGCCGGAACGGATGGGACATGACCACCCCCGTCATGCTCGGGCTTGACCCGAGCATCTCGGAAACCAGTGCCTTCTCGTCATGAGATTCTCGGGTCCGCGCTTCGCTTCGCCCGAGAATGACGGCTGATCAACGCGCGACGCTCAGCCCCTGCACGCCGTGCTTGGCGATCAGCGCTGCGACGAAGCCCGTCTCCTTCGCCGCAGCGACGAATTTCGCCAGGTAATCTGCCGCTTCGGCCTTGGCCTTGGGCACGCCGATCGCCTGCTGCACGGTCATGAAATAGCCGTCGAGGATGCGCGTGCCGGGGATCGCCTGAACATCCTTGAGCAGGCGGGGACGCAGGCCGGCCAGCGCGTCCAACTCCTTGGCGACGAAGTCATTTGCGGAATCGTTGAGCGTGCCGGAGCGGACGAGCTCAGCCTTTCGGATATTGCGGTCGAGCCAGAGCCCATAGGCGGCGCGGCCGCTGACGGCGATGCGCACGCCCTCGGCATCGACATCGGTGATCTCGCGCAGCGGCGAGGTCTCTCTGACCAGATAGGTCGCCTCGATCTCGGCATAAGCCGGCGTGAAGCTGATCGTCTCGGCCCGCTGCGGCTCGGCACCGATCAGCCCGACATCCCATTCGTCGCAAGGCGCGGCGTCGGCGAGCAGGCCAGGATTCTCGTAAGGGACATAACGCAGGCTGGTGCCGAGCAGGTCGGCGAGCGCACGAGCCATGTCGGGCGAGACGCCCTGCGGCTCGCCTTGGGGGCCGCGGCTGGAGACCAGCAGGAAGTTCGAGAGGTTGATGCCGGCGCGCAGCAGGTTGGCCGGCGCCAGATGCTCGCGCACGGTCGGCGAGAGCTGGCCGATATCGGGGCGGAATTCCATGGCGTCGTCCTCCCTGTCGTCGGCGCTGCTTATGCCGTGCAGCTGGTGGAGAGGACAAGCGGGATCGAGATCGTCAGAGTTCCAGCCAGCGCGCACCCCTGGCCGAGGAGCGCACGGCCGCCTCGATGAAGCGGACGCCGCGGACGCCATCGGCGACGGTCGGCACCAGCGTCGAGAACGGGGCGGGCTCGCGCCCCTCGATCCGGGCCGCGATCTGCTCGGCGATATCGGCGTAGAGCTGGGCGAAGCCTTCGAGATAGCCCTCGGGATGGCCGGCGGGGATGCGCGAGGCGGCGTTGGCAACGGGATAGGTACCCGCACCATTGCGCCGGATCAGCCGCGGCGGCTCGCCGAGCGGCGAATTGATCAGCAGGTTCGGATTCTCCTGCTGCCATTCGAGCCCGCCCTTTTCGCCATAGAGGCGGATGCGCAGGCCGTTCTCCTGGCCGGCCGCGACCTGGCTGCACCAGAGCATGCCGCGCGCCCCGCCCCTGAAACGCAGCAGCATATGGGCGTTGTCGTCGAGCCGGCGGCCCTCGACGAAGACATGGGCTTCGGCCGCGAGCGCCTCGACCTCGTCGTTCGCGATGAACTCGGCGAGGTTGAAGGCATGGCTGCCGATATCGCCGATCGACCCGGCCGGGCCTGACCTCGCCGGATCGGTGCGCCATTCCGCCTGCTTCTGCCCGCTCTCCTCGAGCCTGGTGGCGAGCCAGTCCTGCGCATACTCGACCTGGACGACGCGCAGCTTGCCGATCACGCCCTCGGCGACCATGGCGCGCGCCTGCCGGACCAGCGGGTAGCCGGTGTAGTTGTGCGTGACCGCGAAGATCAGGCCGGTGTCCTTGGCCAATTTTGCGAGCGTTTCCGCCTCGCGCAGGCTCGTCGTCAGCGGCTTGTCGCAGATCACATGGATGCCGGCCTTGAGGAAGGCTTTTGCCGCCGGCGCATGGGCATGGTTCGGCGTGACGATCGCGACCGCATCGATGCCATCCTTTCGGCGTTTCTCGCGCTTCGCCATCTCGGTGGCATCGGCATAGAGGCGGGTGGGGTCGAGCAGCAGGTCCTCGCCGGAGAGGCGCCCGCGCTCCGGATCGGAGGAGAGAGCGCCGGCGACGAGCTGCCAGCGATCGTCGAGCCTTGCAGCGATGCGATGCACCGCGCCGATGAAGGCGCCGCGCCCGCCGCCGACCATGCCGAGGCGAAGGCGACGGTTGAGCTTTTGCGTCGTCGAGCCTTCGATCGCCATGGTTATCCCCTTCAGCCGAGACCGAGCATGCGCCGGTTCGCCGCCTCGTCGGTGCCGCCGGCGGCAAAATCGTCGAAGGCCCGCTCGGTCACCCGGATGATATGGGCGGCGATGAACTCCGCACCTTCGCGCGCGCCGTCCTCAGGATGTTTCAGCGCGCATTCCCATTCGAGCACGGCCCAGGAGTCGTAGTCGTATTGCGCGAGCTTGGAGAAGATGCCGCCGAAATCGACCTGGCCGTCGCCGAGCGAGCGGAAGCGGCCGGCGCGGTCGATCCAGGGCTCGTAGCCGCCATAGACACCGACACGCCCGTTCGGGTTGAACTCGGCATCCTTCACATGGAAGGCCTTGATGCGCTCATGGTAGAGGTCGATGAAGGCGAGATAATCGAGCTGCTGCAGCAGGAAATGGCTGGGGTCATAGTTGATGCAGGCTCTGCGGTGGCCGCCGACCGCATCGACGAAGCGCTCGAAGGTCGCCCCGTCATGGACGTCCTCGCCGGGATGGATCTCGTAGCAGAGGTCGACACCGGCCTCGTCATAGGCGTCGAGGATCGGGCGCCAGCGCTTGCCGAGTTCCGCGAAGGCGGTCTCGACCAGCCCGGCCGGGCGCTGCGGCCAGGGATAGACGAAGGGCCAGGCGAGCGCGCCGGTGAAGCTGACATTGGCGGAAAGGCCGAGGCGGCGCGAGGCCTTCGCGCCGAGCTTCATCTGCTCGACTGCCCATTCCTGCCGCGCCTTCGGATTGCCGCGCACCGCTGGCACGGTGAAGCCGTCGAAGGCCTCGTCGAAGGCGGGATGGACGGCGACGAGCTGGCCCTGGAGATGGGTCGATAGCTCGGTGATCGCCAGACCGTATTGGGCGAGGGTGCCCTTGACCTCGTCGCAATAGGCGTCGGATTCGGCGGCCTTGGCGAGATCGAACAGGCGGGCGTCCCAGCTCGGGATCTGGACGCCCTTGTAGCCGAGCGAAGCGGCCCAGGGGCCGATGGCGTCGAGCGAGTTGAACGGCGCCGCATCGCCGGCGAACTGGGCGAGGAAAAGGCCAGGGCCCTTCATGGTCTTCATCGCGGCCTCCCGACAACGCGGCTCCTTGCCGGAGCTCGCAATCGCCGCCCGACCGGCGATGTAATCGATTGCAAGAATGTAGCCGGGCGTTGTCGCCTGTCAAATGCCGAACGCCATCATGCATACCCACAGGTGCTTGCCGCGTCTGCGGATCAAGCACGATGCTGGAGAGTTCAGGCTGAGCTGTTGAACTGGTTGTTGATCTCCTGGAAAACCGAGCCGATCTCGAGGAAGACGTCGACCAGCGCTGGGTCGAAATGGCGGCCGCGCTCGGCTTCGATCACCTTCACCGCCTCGGCATGCGGGATCGCGGCCTTGTAGACGCGGTCCGACACCAGGGCATCGTAGACATCGGCGATCGCCATGATCCGCCCACAAAGCGGGATGGCCTCGCCGGCGAGGCCCTCCGGATAGCCCTTGCCGTCCCAGCGCTCATGGTGGGAATAGGCCATCTCCTTGGCGATGGTCAGGAAGCTCGTCGTGCCGCCGAAATAGCGTTCGGCGTTGGCGATGGCGTCGCGCCCCAGCCTGGCGTGGGTGCGCATGATCGCGAATTCCTCGGCGTCGAGCCTGCCGGGCTTGCGCAGGATGGCGTCGGAAATGCCGACCTTGCCGATATCGTGCAGCGGCGCCGACTTGTACATGAGCTCGATCAGCCCGGCGTCGAGCTCGGGCTGGTAGAGACCGTGCCGACGCGCCGCCTCGGCCAGCGCGCGGACATAGTGCTGGGTGCGGCGGATATGGTCGCCAGTCTCGTTGTCGCGGGTGTCGGCGAGCGCGGCCATGGCGAGGATCAGCGCATCCTTGGCGCGCACCGCCTCCTCGCGCGCGGCATTCAGCGACGAGAACAGCGCGACATTGGTCATCGCCACCGCGGCGCTGTTGGCGATGCGCTTGAGCATCTCGACGCTTTCGTCGGACGGCTTGTGCGGGCGCGCCCAATAGGCGCCGATCGCGGCGACGGGATCGTCGGCATGCACGGGTACCATGACGAGGCTCTGCACGAAGGTCGGCCGATAGGCGGCGTGCGGGATGCGCTCATCGGCGTAGACGTTCTCAATGACGACAGCCTCGCCATGCAGCATCGCCCAGCCGGAGATGCAGCGGTCTAGCGGGAAACGCTGCCCCTTCCAGAGCGGGCCGATCGCGTCCTCATCGGCATAGAAGCACTTGTCGCCTTCGCGCAGGACGAAGCTGATGCCGTCGGCGCCGACGAGCTTGCGAGCGTAGGTGCGGACAACCCGGAGGATTTCCTCGACGCCGCGCGCCATGGCGAGGCGCGTCGTCAGCTCTTCGAGGCCGGGTGCAGCCGCGATTCCCATGTTTTCGCCGAGGATCGGCGAGGCCAGTGCGGCCGATTGCGTCATCCCACCACCATGTCGCTTCGCTTCAGGGCAGGCAGGGCCGCACCGAAATCGATGCAATCATGGAGCGCAAACCTTAAAATGCAAGGAATGCGTGCAGTTTCAAAATGTCATGCTGTCCTGAAACCCGCCGCCAGGGCCTTTCCCTTGCGGCGGGCTAGTCGCAAATGTCGTCGCTCAGCGTTCGATCATCTTGTTCCAGCGGCTGTTCCACTCCGGCCGCTTGGCGTTGATCTGGTCCCAGTCGAGGGTGACGGCGGTCTTCATATTGGCGTGGAAAGCCTCGAGCTTCTTCTCGGCCTCGGGCGTCGAGGCCTTGGCCTTTGTGTTCGAGGGCACGATGTTGCCGGCGGCGAGCGCCTTGGACTGGGCTTCGGGCGAGAGCAGATAGGCGGCGAGCTTCTGCGCCAGCTCCGGCTCGGAATTCCTGGCGATGACACATTGGGCGACCATCAGTACGACCGAGCCTTCCTTGGGCTGGGCGTATTCGACGGCGATGCCCTTGTCCTTCAGCGTTGCGATGCCGGTCGGCGTCAGCGGGAAGATCGCGGCCTCGCCGGTCTGCGCCATCTCGGCGATCTTGGCCGAGCTGGGGATGAATTCGAGCACATTCTTGCCGATGGTGTCGCGGAACTTGGTGAAGCCCGGCTCGACATTGGCCTCGGTGCCGCCCTGGATGCGATTGAACATCAGGAAGGCATGCATGCCGAAGGAGGAGGCCGAGGCCGACTGGAACACGACCTTGCCCTTGTACTTGGGATCGGCGAGGTCCATCCACGAGGTCGGCGCCGGCCAGCCCTTCTCGTCGAACAGCTTCTTGTTGTAGCCGAGCCCGGTCATGCCGAGATCGATGCCGACGGCCATGTCGTCCTTCATGCGGGTGCCGGGGGCGAGATCGGCAAGCTCGGGGCCGGGCTTCGTCTTCTCGCAGAGGCCGGCGCCGATGGCGCGGACCATGACGCCGTCATCGAGGAACATGACGTGCATCTGCGGCTTGTCCTTGGCCGCGGTCGCCTTGGCGAGGATGTCCGAGGAGGTGCCGGGCACGACCACGACCTTGACGTCGTTCGCCTTCTCGAAATCCGGGAAGACAGCCTGGGTGAAGGTCTTCTCGAAATTGCCTCCGTTCATGCCGACATAGAGCGTCTTCGACTGGGCGAAGGCGTGGCCGGCGGCGGCGAGCGCCATGGCGGCGACGCCGGCGGCCAGGATGCTGCGATAGGTCATAAGCTCAACTCCCCTCTAGTGCTGCGGCTCTTGGTTTTGCCCCGCACCCGAGCCAGCGTCGGTACGGGCGGAAGTCTCTCTGAAGCGGCCGATCGAGAAGGCTTCGATCGGTGTCTGCGTTTCACCGTCGCGGACGAGCTCGGCGAGCACTTCGCCGACGCCCGGCGCGATCTGGAAGCCTGCGCCGGTGAAGCCGAACGCGTGGATCAGGCCGGGCGTCGTCCCGCTCGGGCCGATCACCGGGTTCCTGTCCGGCATGGCCCCTTCCGTGCCGCTCCAGAAGCGGATCGCCTGGGCATGGCGCAGGGCCGGGAACAGCGCGGCGGCGTTGTTCATGATCGCGATCGCGCCGTCGCCGCGCGGCCGCGAGAAATCGGCATCGGCCAGCGGCAGAGCGCGCTCGCCGCCGACCACGACATTGCCGCGTTCGACCTGGCGGGCATAGATGCCACCGCCCTCCATGCCGATATTGACGGTCATCACCTGTTCCATCGGCTCGGTGACGACCATGGAGGGGTAGATGCGCGAGAGCGGCACGGGCTCGCCAAAGCTCTCGGCGAACGGGCCGGCCCAGGCGCCGGCGCTGTTGATGACGAAGCGGGCGCGCAGCGACAGATTGCCGGCTGCCTCCAGCGCAAAGCCGTCACCGTCGCGGGTCACGCCGTCGACCGCCGTGTTCTCCAGCACCTCGACGCCGGCCCGGCGCGCCGCGGCGGCAAAGCCGGTCGCGACCAGGCGAGGATTGGCGTGGCCGTCGCCGGCGCAGAAGGAGGCCCCGACGACGCCGTCGCCGATCCAGCCGAAGCGCTCGCGCAGGCCGTTATGGCCGATCAGTTCGAGGTCGAGCCCCTGCTCGGCGACGGCTTGCGCATAGGCTTCGAGCGAGGCCATGTCGGCCTCGTTGCGGGCGAGCTTGAGATGGCCGGAACGCAGGAATTCGCCATCGACCCCGATCAACGCCTTGAGCCGCGGCCAGACCGCATGGGCGCGCTGCGACAGCGGCAATTGCTCGACCGGGCGGCCCTGGCGGCGCACGCCGCCATAGTTCACGCCAGAGGCCTGCGCGCCGCAAAAGCCCTTGTCGAGCAAGGCGACCGAGAAACCCATGCCGCGCAGCGCGAGCGCAGCCGAGGAGCCGACGAGGCCGCCGCCGATGATCGCGACGTCGACGGAAAGGCGCCGGCTCATTCCGCTGCCTCCTGCTGCGCAGCGAGTGCCAGCGTCAGCGGCACGGGCTTGACCGGCGCCTGGCCGCGCAGGCGACCGACGGCCTCGATACCGCGATGGGTCTCGTGCGCCAGCAACTCGGCGGCCGCGGCGCCACAGATGCGACCCTGGCAGCGGCCCATGCCGACGCGGCTCACCGCCTTCAGCCGGTTGAGCTCGTGCACGCCGAACTGGCCGATGGCGGAGCGGACCTCACCGGCGGTGATCTCCTCGCAGCGGCAGAGCGTGGTGCTGTCGGCGATGTCACGCATCCAATGCGCCGGGAAGGGGAAGGCGGCCTCGAGCACCTCGCGGAAGCGGCCGATGCGGGCGAGCTCGGCTTCGAGCGCGGCGGCGCGGGTGGCGTCATGCGGCAGGCCGCGGTCCTGCAGCAAAGCGAGAGCAGCGCGTTCGCCGGCGCGTTCGGCCGCGTCCGCTCCGGCGATGCCGGCGCCGTCGCCGGCGATATAGACGCCGGGCACGCTGGTGCGGCCGGCTGCATCGCGCTCGGGCAAAGCGGCGCGGTCGCGTTGGTTGAAGGCGAAGCGGCAGCCGGCGAGATCGGCTGCTTGCGTTTCGGAGCGCAGTGCAAGGCCGTAGCCGACGCCGTCGCAGGCGAGGCGATGCTCCATCCCGTCCTGGCGCCAGGCGATCGCCTCGATCGCGTTCTTGCCCTCGATGCGGACATCGGCGACGCCGTAATGCAGGCCGACGCCGCCGAGCTTCAATTCGGCGGTCATTCGCATGCCACGCAGCACGATTCCCGGGAAGAGCGGCAGGCCGCGCAGCAGGTTGAACTTTGCGGTGAAGGGCGCGGTGTCGAGCACGGCCGCGACCTTGGCGCCGGCCTTCATGTACTGCCAGGCGACGAGATAGAGCAGCGGGCCGGAACCGAGGAAGACGATTTCGCTGCCGATGGCGCAGCCCTGGCTCTTCAGCGCGATCTGGGCGCCGCCCAGGGTGAAGACGCCGGGCAGCGTCCAGCCCGGGATCGGCAGGGTGCGATCGGTCGCGCCGGTCGCGAGGACGAGGCCGTCATAGGCGACCTGTCGGCTCGTGCCCTCGACCATGATGTCGGCCCGGCCGTCGCGCAGATTCCAGAGCAGCGCCTGCGGCCAGTAGTCGAGCTTGCCGTCGAGCGCGGCGAAGTCGCGATGCAGCGCCTCCGCCTTTGGTGCTTCCGGGCCGTAGAGGTCGCGGGTCGAGCGTCTGTCTGGGACGAGGCGCTGGCGATAGATCTGGCCGCCGCAGGCGGGCGCCTCGTCGACCACGAGCGGCCGCAGGCCCGCCGCGACCAGCGCCTCAGCGGCGCGGATGCCGGCAGGGCCGGCGCCGACGATCAGCGGCTGCGGGCGTTCGCTCATGCCGCCCTCGCGCGACGGGTGAGGATACGCATGCCGGGGCTGAGCGCGGTCGAGCAGGCGCGCAGGCGCTCGCCGCTTTCGAGCACGATCCAGCAATCCTGGCAGGCGCCCATCTGGCAGAAGCCGGCGCGCGGCGAGGCCGAGAACTCGGACAGGCGCAGGCGCTCGGCCTGGGTCAGGATCGCGGTCAGCACGGTGTCGCCGGCGCGGCCCTCGCAAGGCTCGCCGTCGAGGGTGAACGGGATGGCCGGATGGTCGGCCCGGACGAGGCGACGGAGCAGCGCCATGGTCACTTCTGCCCGACCAGGATCTTGTCGAGGCCGAAGGCGCGGTCCAGCACCAGCATGGCGCCGGCAGTGAGCGCGATCATCAGCGCCGAGACGGCGGCCATCATCGGGTCGATGGATTCGGTCGCGTACATGTACATCCGCACCGGCAGGGTCACGGTCTGCGGCGAGGTCACGAAGATCGACATGGTCAGCTCGTCGAAGCTGTTGATGAAGGCGAGCAGCCAGCCGCCGGTGATTCCAGGCAGGATCATCGGCGCAGTGACGCGCTGGAACACCGTCCAGTGCGAGGCGCCCAGCGTCATCGCCGCCTGCTCGGCCGAGCGGTCGAGCCCGGTGAAGGAGGCCATCACGAGGCGCAGCACATAGGGTGTGATGATCACGACATGGCTCGCGACCAGCCAGCCGAAGCTGCCGGTGCCGCCGATCAGCGCGAAGAGGCGCAGGAAGGCGACGCCGAGCACGAGATGCGGGATGATCAGCGGCGAGAGGAAGAGGGCGTTCAGCGCATTGCGGCCGGGGAAGTCATAGCGGTCGATGGCGAGCGCGGCGGGCACCGAGAGTGCGACCGAGAGCGTCGCAGCCAGCGTCGCCAGCCAGAGGCTGTTGACGAAGGAGGCGACGAAATCGGGATGCTCGAAGATCGCGCGGAACCAGCGCAGCGAGAAGCTGGTGGTCGGGATCGAGAGCGTGTTCTCCGGTGTGAAGGCGACGAGGCAGATCACCAGGAGCGGCGCCAGCACGAAGGCGACGACGAGCGTGTGGAAGAGGAGCGCGACGGGGCCGTTCTTCTGCATCGGATCACCCCAGGGCCTTGCGGGCGCGCGTCTCGACGGCGCGGTTATAGGCCAGCATGATCACGAGGTTGGCGGCGAGGACGATGATCGCGATCGCTGCGCCGAGCGGCCAGTTCAGCTCGTGCATGTATTCGTCGTAGACCAGCGTCGCCGCCATCTTGAGCCGGCGCCCGCCGAGCAGGCCGGGAATGGCGAAGGCCGAGGCCGAGAGGCCGAAGACGATCAGGCTGCCCGAGAGCATGCCGAGCGAGACCTGCGGCAGCACGACCCGGCGCAAGGCGGTGAAGCGCGAGGCGCCGAGGCTCCAGGCGGCGGCCTCGACCATCGGATCGAGCTTCTGCAGCGCGGTCCAGACCGGGATCACCATGAAGGGCAGCATGACGTGGACGAGCGCGATCACGATCGCGGTCTCGGTGTAGAGCAGGCGCACGCTGTCGAAGCCGAGCAGCTGCAGCGCCTGGTTCACCAGGCCGGTCGAGCCGAGCAGCATGCTCCAGCCGAAGGCGCGGACGACGACCGAGACCAGCAGCGGCCCGATGATCACCAGGAGGAAGACCGAGCGCCAGGGGTCGCGCATCCGCGACAGGATATAGGCCTCGGGCGCGCCGATGACGGCGCAGATCAGCGTGGTCAGCGCGGCGAGCCGTAGCGTGCGCCAGAAGATGCCGAGATAGTAGTCGTCCGAGAGCACCTGCGCGTAATGGGCGAGGGTGAACTCGTTCTTGATGCCGGTCGTGTGGTCATAGACGTGGAAGGAGAGGATCACCGTCAACACGAGCGGCAGGATGATCAGCCCGATGAAGATCAGCGCGCCCGGCCCAGCGAGCCAGAACGGTGTCGCCGCGGAGCGCCCGACGCTCATGCCGCCGCTCCCTGCTTGAGCGGCGCGATGCGCTGGCTCGCCAGGGCCCAGTCGAGCGCGACCTTGGCGCCTTCGCGGGCCGGTTCCTCGCCATCGTTCGGCGCCGAGACCAGGATGGCGCCCGCCGGCGTCTCGACCGTGAAGAGCCAGGAGCCGCCGAGGAAGAAGCGATTCGCGATGGTGCCGTCGAGCCGGCCTTGTCCTGCCGGCTTCAGAGCGATCTTCTCCGGCCGAATCGAGAGCGCGATCGCCTGGCCTTCTTGAAGGCCGCTTGCCTCGGCCGGCAAAGCGATGCCGGCGATCTCCGCCGCGCCCCTCCGCCAGATGCCTTCCAGCCGGTTCATCTTGCCGACGAAGGAGGAGATGAAGGGCGTCGCCGGGTTCTCGTAGAGCTTGTAGGGGGCGTCGACCTGCGTCATCCGGCCCTGCTCCATCACCACGACGCGATCGCTGATCGAGAGCGCTTCGGCCTGGTCGTGCGTCACCATGATCGTGGTGGTGCCGACGCGCTGCTGGATGCGGCGCAATTCGAACTGCATCTCCTCGCGGAGTTTGGCGTCGAGATTGGAGAGTGGTTCGTCCAGCAGCAGCACCGGCGGCTGGATCACGAGGGCCCGGGCGATGGCGACGCGCTGGCGCTGGCCGCCGGAGAGCTGGCGCGGATAGCGCTCGGCGAAGCCGCCGAGATGGACGAGGCCGAGCATGGCTGCGACGCGCTCGTCACGCTCGGCCTTGGCGACCTTGCGCATCTCCAGGCCGAAGGCGACGTTCTCAGCCACCGTCATGTGCGGAAAGAGCGCATAGCTCTGGAAAACGATGCCGAGGCCGCGCTTGTTGGGCGTCTCGCGGGTGATGTCGCGGCCGTCGAGCGTGATCTTGCCGGTGGTCGGCTCGACCAGTCCGGCGATCATCTGCAGCGTCGTGGTCTTGCCGCAGCCGGAGGGGCCGAGCAGCGAGACGAACTCGCCCTTGGCGACGCTGAGGTCGATGTCGCGCGCGGCGGCGAAATCGCCATAGACCTTGCTCAGCTTCTCCAGCGTCAGGAAGCCCATGACCTCTCCCGCTTGGCTCGCCCCGCCCGCTCATCGGGGTCTTTTGCCCTCATGCGTTCCAGAAGCCGCAGCGGTGGAATTTCGTCAACGAATAATTCCGTATAAGAGAATTTTAATATCAATAATTCCGTTATATGAAATTTGTTGCTACCATCACTTGACGTGATTAGCGTGAGCGGATGATCGATTCTGCTGAGCCTCAGTCCAGTCTGCGCCGCGCGCTCGGCCTTTTGCGCCTCGTCGGGGCGGCCGAGGCCAGCGGCATTCGCCTGAAGGATCTCGCCGAGCAGGCCGGCTGCAGTCAGCCGACGGCGCATCGCGCCTTGCAGGACCTCGCCGCCGAGGGCTTCGTCGAGCAGGTCGGCAAGCGCTACCGGTTGGCGCTCGACTTCTTCGTGCTGGCGGCGCGCGCCGGCCATGCCGATGGCCTGCGCGATCTCGCCAAGCCGGTGCTGCTCCGTCTCTCGGCGACGCTGACCGACACGATCTTCCTGCTGGTGCGCAACGGCTACGAGGCCGTCTGCCTCGACCGGATTGAGGGGCCGTTCCCGATCCGCTCCTTCACCGGCGACATCGGCGGCAAGGTGCCGCTCGGGCTGGGGCAGGGGAGCCTCGCCATCCTCGCCCATTTGCCCGAGCCCGAACGCGAGGCGGTGATCCGCTTCAACGTGCCGCGTTTGCTCGATCGCGGCTTCCTCGACGAGGCGGCGCTGCGGGTCGAATTGGAGAAGGCGCGCGCACAAGGCTGGGTCAATCTCAACACCGGGCTGATCCCGGGTATGGCGGGCCTTGGCGTGCCGGTCTTCGATGCGCAGGGGCGCGCCGTTGCCGCGCTCAGCGTCGGCACGCTGGCGGATCGCTTGCGGCCGGAGCGGCTGCCGGGCGTCGTCGCCATCTTGAAGGCGGAGGCCGCGAGCCTGGGCGCGATGCTCAATCCGTTCGACACGGCGCTGCGTCATCCCTCGCGCAGCCTCAGCGCTGTGGCATGATCCGGTCTGGGGCGCAGCCGATCTGCCGAAAGCGGTAGCGAGGGCGATGGAACTCGCCCGTTCGGGCTGACGATCCTCCCTCTGCATATCCGTCCTGCCCGGCTGCCGCCGTGACCTTGCCGCCATCGGTATGCTACCTCGGTTTGCCGCTGCGGCGGCCGATCGCAATCGCCACGGAGGATGATCGTGCTGGAGAAGGCCTGGGCGGATCTTGCCGCGCATCGCACCCGAACCGTCTCGCAACATCTGCGCGAGCTCTTCGCCGCCGACGACAAGCGCTTTTCCAGCTTTTCGGCCCGGCTCGACGACCTCCTGCTCGACTATTCCAAGACGGCCGTAAACGCCGAGACGATGGAGTTGCTGCTGGCGCTCGCCGAGGCGGCGGATGTCGAGGCCAAGCGTGACGCGATGTTCGCGGGCGAGCCGATCAACAGCACCGAAGGGCGCGCCGTGCTGCATACGGCGCTGCGCAACCAGTCCGGCCGACCGGTGATAGTCGATGGCGTCGACGTCATGCCTGAGATCAAGGCGGTGCTGGAGCGGATGTCTGCCTTTGCCGAAGGCATCCGCAGCGGCAGGACAGCGGCGTCCGATGGCGGACGCTTCACCGATGTCGTCAATATCGGCATCGGCGGTTCCGATCTCGGACCGGTGATGGCGACGCTGGCGCTGGCGCCCTATCATGACGGGCCGCGCCTGCATTACGTCTCCAATGTCGACGGCGCCCATATCGCCGATACGCTGGCCAAGCTCGATCCGGCGCGGACGCTGGTCATCGTGGCCTCGAAGACCTTCACCACGATCGAGACCATGACCAATGCCGCGACGGCGCGGCGCTGGATCGCCGGGGCGCTCGGCGAAGATGCCGTGGCCAGGCATTTCGCCGCGGTCTCTACCGCGCTCGACAAGGTCGCGGCCTTCGGCATCCAGCCGGAGCGGATCTTCGGCTTCTGGGACTGGGTTGGCGGGCGCTATTCGGTCTGGTCGGCGATCGGCCTGCCGGTGATGATCGCGATCGGCCCTGAGAACTTCCGCGCCTTCCTCGCCGGCGCGCATGCGATGGACGAGCATTTCCGCACCGCGCCGCTGGTTCAGAACCTGCCCGTGCTGTTCGCTCTGATCGGGCTCTGGCATCGCGAAAGCTGCGGCTATCCGGCCCGCGCGGTCCTGCCTTATGACCAGCGCCTGGCGCGGCTGCCGGCCTATCTGCAGCAGCTCGACATGGAGTCGAACGGCAAGCGCGTGCACAAGGCTGGCGGGGCGGTGACGCGGCCGACCGGGCCGCTGGTCTGGGGCGAGCCCGGCACAAACGGCCAGCACGCCTTCTTCCAGCTGCTGCACCAGGGCACGGACATCATCCCCTGCGAATTCCTGGTCGCGGCCGAGGGGCACGAGCCGGAGCTCGCCCATCAGCACCGCCTGCTGCTCGCCAACTGCCTCGCCCAGAGCGAGGCGATGATGAAAGGCCGCACGCTGGAGGAGGCGAAGGCGCAGCTCGTAAAGCAGGGGCTGTCGCCTGATGCGGTCGAGCACCTCGCGCCGCACAAGGTCTTCCCGGGCAACCGGCCGAGCGTGACCATCGCCTATCGCAAGCTCGACCCGTTCACGCTCGGGCGGCTGATCGCGCTCTACGAGCACCGCGTCTTCGTCGAGGCGGCGGTGTTCGACATCAACGCGTTCGACCAATGGGGCGTGGAGCTCGGCAAGGAGCTGGCGACGGCGCTGCTGCCGGTGATCGAGGGCAAGGCGCCGGCCGAGGCGCACGACGCCTCGACGGCGGGGCTGGCGCGCTATCTGACGGGGCGGTAGCCGCAGCCGTCATTCTCGGGCGAAGCGAAGCGCAGACCGAGAATCTCGTGACGAGAAGGCACGGACAAGCGCCCCTCCTGCCTGAGATGCTCGGGTCAAGCCCCAGCATGACGCGCTTCAGGCGCCGCCACCCGGCTGCTTCACGTCGCGCTGGGTGATCAGCCTGGCGCTGCGCTGGTCGCGGGCGTGGATCCAGAGCCAGCTCAGGGCGACGCTGAGCCGGTTGCGCACGCCGATCAGGAAATAGATGTGCGCCAGGCCCCAGAGCCACCAGGCGAGCCAGCCCTTCAGCTTCACCCGGCCGAAATCGATGATGGCGACGCGCTTGCCGACGGTGGCGAGGCTGCCGGCATGGCTGTAGGCGAAGGGGCGTAGCGCCTTGTCGCCCGCCAGCCGGCGCTTGATCGTCGCCGCGACATGGCGGCCCTGCTGCTTGGCAGCGGGGGCGATGCCGGGCACCGGCTTGCCGTCCTGGTCTTTCACACTCGCCGTGTCGCCGATCACGAAGATCTCGGGGTGGCCGGGCACGCTGAGATCGGGCTCGACCTCGACGCGGCCGGCGCGATCCATGGGGGCCGCGAGCCAGGCGCCGGCCCGCGAGGCGCGCACGCCCGCGGCCCAGATCACCGTTGCCGCCCGCAGGGTCTCCTCGCCGATCACGACGCCGTCCGGCGTGCAGGCGGTGACGGGGGCGCCGGTGCGGACCTCGACGCCGATGCGCTGCAATTCGTGATGGGCATAGGCTGCGAGGTCAGCGTCGAAGCTTGGCAGGATGCGCGGCCCCGCTTCGACCAGCACGACACGCGTCACGCGCGTATCGATCCGGCGGAACTCCTTCGGCAGGGTGGCGTGCGCCAGCTCCGCAATGGTGCCGGCGAGCTCGACGCCGGTCGGGCCGGCCCCGATGACGACGAAGGTCAGCAGGGCGGCGCGACGCTCGGGATCGGCCGCCGCCTCGGCGCGTTCGAAGGCGGTGAGGATGCGGCGGCGGATCGTCGTCGCGTCTTCCAGCGTCTTCAGGCCGGGCGCATAGGGCTCCCAGTCGTCATGGCCGAAATAGGCATGGGTCGCGCCGGTGGCGATGACCAGCGCGTCGTAGTGCAGGATCTCGCCGGTCGAGAGCGCGACCTCGCGCAGGCTCGTGTCGATGCCGGTGACCTCGGCCAATAGCGTGGTGACGTCGCCGCGGCGGCGGAACAGGTGCCGGATCGGCCAGGCGATCTCGGAGGTGGCGAGCGAGGCGGTGGCGACCTGGTAGAGCAGCGGCTGGAACAGGTGGTGATTGCGGCGGTCGACGACAGTGATGCGGACATCGGCGCCGGCCAGGCGATGCACGGTCTCCAATCCGGCGAAGCCGCCACCAATCACCACGACATGATGCGCTCCGCTCATCGGCCATCCCTCGTTCCGGCAGGACGAGGGATTTGTAGCACGGCTTTCGGGTAGAGGGCTCCTGTCAGCCCTTCAGCAGCCCCGACTGCGCCAATGCGGTCGCCGTGCGCGGGCTGAACGCGGCCGGGATGTCGTAGACCAGGACCAGCCGCAGCAGCGCCTTGACGTCGACATCGTGCGGCTGCGCCTGCAGCGGATCGGGGAAGAAGAACAGCGCGTCGAGCTCGCCCTGCGCGATCATCGCGCCGATCTGCTGGTCGCCGCCGAGCGGGCCGCTCTTGACCAGCCGGATCTCCAGATCGGGCATCGACTGCTTCAGCACCGAGCCGGTGGTGGCGGTGGCGACGATGCGGTGACGCATGATCAGCCCGGCATGATCGCTCGCCCATTGCGCCAGCTCCGGCTTCTTGCGGTCATGCGCGATCATCCCGATCGTCAGCGGCATCTTGGTTTTCCTTTATCGCCTCACGGGATCCAGCGCCGCGACTGCTCGGCGCGGTCGTCATAGCTCGCCTCGAAGATCGGCGAAGCGAGGGTGGCACGGACCTTGAGGATGCCGCGGCCGATATTGCGGAAGC
Source organism: Methylobacterium sp. (assembly GCA_013823325.1). Lineage (GTDB taxonomy): Bacteria > Pseudomonadota > Alphaproteobacteria > Rhizobiales > Beijerinckiaceae > Allobosea > Allobosea vestrisii. Next base: position 84,486 of record PNLY01000004.1, on the reverse strand, counting down.
CGTGCCTCGCACCGGCCGGGATCACGATCGACTGGTTGGCGCGTAAGGTCAGGCTTTCGCCGCGCAGCGTGATCTCGGCTTCGCCTTCCATCACTTCCAGCACCTCCTCGACGGCGTGGAGGTGGATCGGCGCGCCGAGGCCGGGATCGCAGAACTGCTCGAAGATGCAGAGCTGGCTGGAGCGCACCAGCGCCGAGACGCGCATCAGTGTCATCACGCCCTCGCGCCATTGCTCCAGCGGCTGGGTCTCGTGGTCGAGCAGGCTCATGCCGTCGCCTTCTGTTCGAGCCCGACCATGGGCCGCTCATGCGGGATGCGAACCTCGCTCGTCGGCTCGCCACTCCAGAGCGATTGCAACTGGGCGACGACATGCCCGCCGAAGCTCTCATAGGGGATGCGGATCGAGGTCAGCCAGGGCGCGATCCAGTGGTTGAGCGCATTGCCGTCGACCCCGACCAGCGTGCAGCGCTGCGGGATCGGCACATTGCTCTCGACCGCGAGCCGATAGGCGCCATAGGCGATCAGATCGCTGACGCAGAGCGCGCCTTCAGGCCAGCCGCCCTGCTGCACCAGCGCCCTGGCGGCGGCATAGCCGATCTCGATATGCGAGAGACCGGGGCCGCTGGCGCGGCGGATCGCGTTGTCCGGGATGCCGTGCGCGACGAGGCGGTCGATGAAGCCGGAGGCGCGTTCCTGCGTGCTCGAGGCGTTCTGTGCCGCCATCAGCACGGCCGGGCGCTCGATGCCGCGCGCCAGCATGAAATCGGCGGCATCAGCCCCGGCGGCGCGATTATCGATGCCGACATAGGCGCCGCCGCCAAGCGGGTTGTGGCGGGCGACGAAGACCATCGGATCGCCGCGCCGGAGCGTCTCCTCCAGCCCGCGGCTGCGCACGGCACTGACCATGACATAGCCGGCTACGAACTGCTCGCGCATCGCCTGGAGGTAGTCGTCCTGCAATTCGGCCCGGTCATGCGTGTCGCACAGGATCATGACGTAGCCGGCGGCGCGCAGCGCCGCCTCGGTCGAGACCGCGATCGCCGCCATGGCGGGGTTGTCCAGATTGGGCGAGAGCATCGCCACGACCCGGCTGGCGCGCTGGCGCAGCGCCCGGCCGACCGGGTTCGGCCGATAGCCCAGCCGCGCGATCGCTTCCTCGACGCGCGCCACAGTCTCGGGCGAGGCCCGCCCGCTCTCGCCATTGACGATGCGCGAGACCGTGGAGATCGAGACGCCGGTATCCTCCGCGACGGTGGTGAGCGATACCGAACCCTGATGTGCCCTTGCGGCCCTGGTCTTCATCGCACCCTGTCCCCGATTCTGCGCCCTGCGAACCGGCGCCCAACAGATGCCGGCTCACTTCGGGATTGACAAGCTAGGCAAACGTTTGCCTTAATGATTGTCAAGACGCTCTCGGAGGCGTCGTCTCAAGCGGGGATGGAACGCTCATGCATAGCAAGCATTGGATTTCGGCGCTCGCCTTGACGGCCGGCCTCGTCACGGGCGGCTTTGTCGCGAGCACCTCGGCGCAGGCCCAGACCACGGTCCGCATCGCCTGGTACTCCGACGGCAACGAGGGCGAGGTCATCACCGACCTGCTCAAGCGCTTCGAGGCCGAGAACAAGGACATCAAGGTCGTGCTCGACCAGGTGCCCTACAAGGCCATCACCGAGAACCTCCCCGTCCAGCTCGCCTCCGGCCAGGGCCCGGACATCGCCCGCGTCGTCGATCTCGGCGGCATCGCCCGCTATGCGCTCGACCTGCGCCCGCATCTCAAGGACGCGGCCTATTGGGAGAAGAATTTCGGGCCGTTCCTGCCCTGGATGCGCCCGGAGGGCGACAGCAAGGCCATCACCGGCTTCATGACGCAGCTCACGGTGTCCGGCCCCTTCGTCAACAAGACGCTGTTCGAGCAGGCCGGCATCGCGTTGCCCGGCGCCAAGGCGACCTGGGAGGAATGGGGCAAGGCGGCCCGGGACGTCGCCGCCAAGGTCCAGGCGCCGTTTCCGCTGGCAATGGACCGCTCGGGCCATCGTTTCTTCTCGGTCGCGGTCTCCGAGGGCGCCAAGGTGTTCGACGCCAAGGGCGAGCCGGCCGTCATCGACGACGGTTTCAAGCGCGGCGCCAAGCTCGTCTATGACTGGCACAACAACGGCGTGATGAAGAAGGAGCTCTGGGGCTCGGTCTCCGGCACCGCCTATCGCGGCGCCAATGACGAGTTCAAGAACGCCCAGGTCGTGATGTACCAGTCGGGTTCCTGGCAGATCGCCCAGTTCGACAAAACCGTCGGCGATGCCTTCGACTGGGTCGCGGTTCCCGCGCCCTGCGGCGCCGCCGCCTGCTCGGGCATGCCAGGCGGAGCCGGCCTCGTCGCGATCAAGACCACCAAGAGCCCGGAAGCCGTTGCCAAGGTGATGGAATATCTCGCCAGCGAGCCGGTGCTGAGCGAGTTCTATGCTCGCTCGCTGTTCGTGCCCGGCCATCTCGGCATCGCCGCCAAGGGCCTCGACTACAAGGGCGCCAGCGCCCCGGCCAAGGCTGCGCTCAAGGTCTTCTCGGACCAGGTCGCGCAGCTCTCGCCGGTCGCCTACCAACTGCAGGGCTATACGAGCAACCGCGTAATCTTCAATGCGGTGATCAGCCGGCTCGGCCAGGCGATCTCGGGCGAGGGCAGCCTCGACGAGGCCTATAAGCGGATCGAATCCGACATCGCCCAGCAGATCGCCGAGCGGAAGAAGTAAGCCGCCATGGCCTCCGACGCTCCGGTCACCACGGCAAGCCCGGACCGCGCCGGCGCAGCGAGCCTCTTCGCCGCGCCGCTCGCGATGCTGATGCGCCTGATCGATTGGCCGATGCAGGCTCTGCAGCGGCTGATCGGCGAGCGCCGGATGGCCTATGTCTTCCTTCTGCCCAATCTCGCCTTCTTCTCGCTCTTCGTCTTCCTGCCGCTCATCATCAACTTCATCTTCTCGGTGACGGGGGGGGCGGGGCTGTTTCCCTCCGAGCGGCCTTATGTCGGGGCGCAGCAATACGCCTATCTCTTTGACTGCGGCTCGTTCCTCGACCCGTCCTCCTGCCGCGAGGACCATTTCTGGCGCGGCGTTGCCAATACCGCCCGCTTCACCGTCTTTCAGGTCACGGCGATGGTGCTGTTCTCGCTGCTGACGGCGGTGGTGTTGAATATGAAGATCAAGGCGCGCGGCTTTTTCCGCGCGGTCTATTTCTTCCCGGTGCTGCTCTCGCCGGTGGTGGTGGCGCTGACCTGGAAATGGATCCTGCAGCGCGACGGCCTGCTCAATGCCGCGATCACCTCGCTCGGCGGCGAGCGCATCCTGTTCCTGGTCGATCCGAGCTGGGCGATGTTCTGGATCGTCTTCGTCTCGATCTGGGCCCATATGGGCTTCTACACGCTGATCCTGCTCGCCGGCCTGCAGGCTATTCCGGCCGATCTCTATGAAGCCGCCGAGATGGATGCGACGCCGCGCTGGCGCACGTTCTGGCGCATCACCCTGCCATTGCTCTGGCCGAACATGATCGTGGTGATCGTGCTGGCGCTGATCCGCGGCGTGCAGACCTTCGACGAGGTCTTCGTGCTGACCGGCGGCGGGCCGGGCACCGCGACCTTGATGATCGTGCACTACATCTACGAGACCGCCTTCGCCAATCAGGTCCAGAATTTCGGCCTGGCGGCAGCCGCCTCCGTCGTGCTCGGCATCGTGCTGTTCGCGCTGACGCTGGCCCAGCTCGCGGCGAGCCGCCGCAAGGGGGCGGCATGAACAGGCTCGCCCGCATGGCGACGGCCCGCCGCAATCCCGGCCGCTGGCACTGGACCGACATCGCGGCTTACGCCTATCTGGCGCTCGGCGTCGTCCTGATGTTCGGCCCCGTGCTCTGGCTCGGCCTGTCATCCTTCAAGACGCAGGCCGGCCTGCTCGAATTCCCGCCGACCTTGCTGCCGATGTCGCAGAAGGAAGTCAGGGTCGAGGGCCAGGCCCAGCCGCTGCCCCTCTTCGAGGTGACGATGGAGGACGGCAGCAAGCGGGTGCTGGCGCAGGTCCGCCGCATCGGCATCCAGGCGCAGATGGTCGACCCGGCCAATCCCGGCCAGAGCATCCGCGTGCCGATCGACAAGCGCACCCCGGTGCGCGAGTTCAAGCTCGCGGCCGAGAACTATACCGAGCCGCTGGAGCGCTTCGCCTTCATGCGCTTCCTCTGGAACTCGGTCTTCGTCACCGCGGTCGCGACGCTGATCACGCTGGTGATCAACTCGATGGCGGCCTATGCGCTGTCGATCTACGAGTTCCGTGGCAAGACGGCGGTGATGCTGATGGTGATCGGCACGCTGATGATCCCGATCACGATCATCCTCGTGCCGGTCTATCTCGTCATCACCAAGCTCGGCCTGGTCAATTCGCTCTGGGCGGTGATCCTGCCGGGCGCGGCGACGCCGACCGGCGTCTTCCTGCTGCGCCAGTACATGCTGACCCTGCCGCGCGACCTGATCGAGGCGGCGCGCATGGACAAGGCCTCGGAGTGGCAGATCTATTGGCGCATCGTCATGCCGCTCGCCATGCCGGCGCTGGCCGTGCTCGCGATCTTCTCGATCATGTGGCGCTGGAACGAGTTCCTCTGGCCGCTCGCGGTTCTCACCAAGACCGAGGCCTACACGCTGCAGATCGGCCTCAACGCCTTCCAGGGCGAATTGCAGACGCAGTGGCACTACCTGCTCGCGATGACGGTGGTGACCTTGCTTCCGGTCGCGCTCGTCTTCGTCTTCCTGCAGCGCTTCATCACCACCGGCATCGCCAATACGGGAATGAAATAATGGCGGGACTGAGCCTCTCCGGCGTCCGCAAGAGCTATGGCGCCACCACGGTGCTGCATGGCATCGACCTCGAGGTTGCCGATGGCGAATTCGTCGTTTTCGTCGGCCCGTCCGGCTGCGGGAAGTCGACGCTGCTGCGCTCGATCGCCGGGCTGGAAAGCATCACCGACGGCAGGATCGCGATCGACGGCGCCGATGTTACCGGGCTGCCGGCCTCGGAGCGCGGCCTCGCCATGGTGTTCCAGTCCTATGCGCTCTACCCGCATATGAGCGTCTACGCGAACATGGCCTTCGCGCTGGAGAACATGGGCTTCAAGCGCGACGAGATCGACAAGCGGGTGAAGCGCGCCGCCGGCATGCTGCGCCTGACCGACTATCTCGAGCGCAAGCCCAAGGCGCTCTCCGGCGGTCAGCGCCAGCGCGTCGCCATCGGCCGCGCCATCGTGCGCGATCCAAAAATCTTCCTGTTCGACGAGCCGCTCTCGAACCTCGACGCCGAACTGCGCGTCGCCACCCGCAAGGAACTCGCCGCGCTCCATGCCGAGATCGGCGGCACGATGATCTACGTCACCCACGACCAGGTCGAGGCGATGACGCTGGCGCATCGCATCGTCGTGCTGCATGGCGGCCGGATCGAGCAGGTCGGCACGCCGCTGGAGCTCTACAACCGGCCCGACAACCTCTTCGTCGCCGGCTTCATCGGCTCGCCGCGCATGAACCTGCTGCCGGGCAAGGTCGTGCGGAGCGGCACGGTCGCGATCGGCGAAGCCGGGCATGAGGTCGCCTGCCAGACCGGGAGCCTCGCTACCGGCGCATCCGTCACGCTCGGCATCCGGCCGGAGCATCTCTCGCTGGCTGCGCCGGGGGTCGGCGTACCGCTCGCCATCGAGCTGGTCGAGCGCCTCGGCGGCGAGAGCTATCTCTATGGCGCCTCGCCCGGCCTGCCGCAGATCACGCTCCGGCTCGACGGCCAGAGCGAGCACCAGCGCGGCGCCAGCGTCGCGCTCGCCTTCCCGCAGCCGCATCTGCACCTGTTCGACGAGAACGGCCGGGCCGTCCGGTCCTGAAGATTGACTAGAGAGATCCCATGAAAGCCCTGACGCAAGGTCGTTATCTCGGCCGCGACGGTGAAGCCGCCTTGTTCGATGTCGGCCTCGGCGCGACGATCGCTGTCCGCATCCTCGAAGGCGATATCGGCCGGGTCACGCTGAAGCCGCAGGACGGCTACCGGCTCGACCGCGGCTGGGCGATCGCGCCGGGCGGGCTCGAGCCGCCCTATGAGGGCCGCCCGCGCGATGACCTCTCCGGTTTCACCTGCCCGCAGGCGAAGGTCAGCGAGACCGACGGCAAGGTCACGCTCTCGGCTGGCGGCCTCGTCGCCGAAGTCACGCTCTCGCCCTTCGGTATCGCCTGGCGCCGCGAGGGTGAGGCGGAGCCTTTCCTGCAGGACCGCACGACGCAGGCCTATCTGATCTCGCCGCGCACCGGCGCGGTGGCGCATTTCATGGCGCGCGACTATGCCGAGCGGCATTACGGGCTCGGCGACAAGGCCGGTCCGCTCGACCGGACCGGGCGACGCTTTGCCATCGATGCGGTCGATCCCTGCGGCTTCGACGCCGAATTGTCCGACCCGCTCTACAAGATGCTGCCCTTCTTCATCGTCGACGGGAAGGCGGGCGCCCATGGCATGTTCTACGACAACCTCTCGACCGGCAGCGTCGATCTCGGCTGCACGCTCGACAATTATCACGGCCTGTTCCGCTCCTGGAAAGGCGATGACGGCGATCTCGACTACTACGTCTTAGCCGGCCCGACCGTGCCGGATGTGGTCAGGCGCTTCTCCTGGCTGACCGGCGGACAGGCGTTTGCGCCGCGCTGGTCCTTCGGCTTCGGCGTGACCTCGATGGCGATCGCCGACGCGCCCGATGCCGATGCCCGCATCAGCGACTTCATCGCCAAGTGCCGCAAGCACGCCATCCCCTGCGACAGCTTCCATTTCGGCTCGGGCTATACCCAGATCGGCCAGCGCCGTTACGCCTTCAACTGGAATCGCGACAAGTTCCCGGAGCCGCTGGCGACGATGAAGCGGCTGAACAAGGCCGGCATGCACACCGTCGCCAATCTGAAACCCTGCCTGCTCGACGACCATCCGCGCCTCAAGGAAGCGCTCGACCAAGGCTTCCTGGTCAAGGATTCCAGGACCGGCGAGCCGGCGGTGGCGCAGTTCTGGGACGGGCTCGGCTTCCATGTCGACTTCACCAACCCGAAGGGCCGGGCCTGGTGGCGCGCCGGCATCGAGACGGCGCTGCTCGACCATGGCTTCACCACGGTCTGGAACGACAACAACGAATACGAGATCTGGGACGAGGACGCCGTCTGCGACGGCGATGGGCGTCCGTTCCGGCAGGCGCTGGCGCGCCCGGCGCAGCCGCTGCTGATGACCAAGCTCTCCTATGAGACGCAGGCTGCGCGCGAGCCGGGCAAGCGGCAATATGCGATCACGCGCGGCGGCTGCGCCGGCATCTCGCGCTACGCGCAGACCTGGTCGGGCGACAACGAGACCGCTTGGAAGACGCTGCGCTACAACCTGACCCAGGGGCTCAATATGAGCCTGTCGGGCATGTTCTCGATCGGCCACGATGTCGGCGGCTTCCATGGCCCGACGCCGGGGCCGGAGCTGTTCGTCCGCTTCAACGAGTTCTGCGCCCTCTGGCCGCGCATGGTGATGAACTCCTGGAACGATGACGGCGTCGTCAATCTGCCCTGGATGTACCCGGAGATGATCCCGCAGGTGCGCGAGGCGATCTCGCTGCGCTATCAGCTGATGCCCTATCTCTACACCCAGATGTGGCGGGCGAGCCGCGACGGCATCCCGGCGGTGCGCCCGCTGCTCTACGATTTCCCGCAGGATGCGACGGCGGTCGCGGTCGACGACGTCTTCATGCTCGGCCCGGACGTGCTGGTCGCGCCGGTGCTGGAGAAGGGGGCGCGCGAGCGCGCCGTCTATCTGCCGCAGCATGAGGGCGGCTGGTACGACTGGCATAGCGGCGAGCACTATCCCGGCGGCGTCACTGTCACGGTCCCCGCGCCGCTCGGCCGTTTGCCACTGTTCCTGCGCGCTGGGGCGCTGATCCCGCTCGGCGATGCCAAGGGCATCGGCAATGAGCGCGAGCTGCTGGTCTGCGGCGTGGTCGAGGGGGCCTCGGGCGAGCTCTACGAGGACGATGGCGAGACCGCCGACTGGCGCGGCGCCGGCTCGACGGTGATCCGTTTCCATGTCCATAACGGCGAGGTCGCGATCGAGCAGCAGGGCGAGGCCAAGCCGCGCTTCAACAAGATCGCGATCCGGCAGATCGGGCAGTAGTTCAGCAAGGTTGGCGCTGAGCCTGCGGCCTTGGCCGTAGGCTCAGCCGGGTCTCGGCCGTCACTCGCTGCCGCGCTCATAGGAGCGGGAGCGGACGGCGAGGACGGCGATCGCCGTCACGGCGCAGCACAGCATCAGATAGGCAACGACATAGGTCGGCTTGCCGCCGCCGGCCGTGACCAGCGCCGCCGCGATGAAGGGAGTCGGCCCCGCGATCGCGACGCTGTTGAGCTCGCGCGTCATGGCGATGCCCGAGAAGCGGTAGCGGGTCGGGAACAGGTTGGCGAGGAAGGCGCCCTGTGCGCTCGCCAGGCCGCCGAAGCCGATGCCGTAGCCGATGCTGAGGGCGATCGTGCAGAGAAGGAGGTTCCTGGTGTCCAGCAGGGCGAACATCGGGAAGGCGTAGCAGAACACGAAAACCGCGCCGAACAGATAGACTTTTGCATGCCCGACCCGGTCGGCGAGGGCGCCGATGAACGGCGTCGTGATGATGCCGGTCAGGGTGGCGATCATCACTGCGGTCAGCGCATCCGTGCGGGTCATGCCGAGCGTGTTGGTCATGTAGCTCAGGCTGAAGGCGCTGAGGATATAGGCGTTGGCGTTGTGGCCGGTGACCGACAGGAAGCCGAAGAGCAGTTCGCGCGGGCTCTTGCTGATCAGCTCGCGCAGCGGAACCTGCGCCTCATGGCGCTTCTCGGCCGCCTTCTCCATCGCCGCGACATATTCCGGCGTCTCGTCGAGATGCTTGCGGATGTAAAGCGCGACGAAGAAGAGCAGGCCGGAGGCCAGGAAGGGCACGCGCCAGGCCCAGCCGAACAGGGTCTCCTCCGACAAGAGCGACACCAGCAGGAAGCTCAGCGTCGCCAGCATGATGCCGACCACCGTCGCCGCCTGGAGATAGGCGGTGTAGTAGGCCTTGCGCTGCGGCGGCACATATTCGGCGACGAGCGTGACCGCGCCGGCATATTCGGCGCCGGCTCCGAAGCCCTGCAGCAGGCGCAGGACGACGAGCAGTACCGGAGCCCAGATGCCGATCTGGGCATAGGTCGGCAGCAGGCCCATCGCCACGGTCGAGGCGCCCATCAGCGCGATGGTGAAGATCAGGGCCGGCTTGCGGCCGAAGCGGTCGCCGATATGCGAGATCACGATGCCGCCGAGCGGCCGGCTGAAGAAGCCGACGGCGAAGGTCGCGAAGGCGGCGAGCACGCCGGCCGATTCCGAGAATTGCGGGAAGAACAGCTTGTTGATGATCAGGCCCGCGGCCGCGCCATAGAGCGCGTAGTCGAACCATTCGATGACGGTGCCGATCGTCGCCGCCGTGACGGCGCGCCGGATGTTCGTCTGTTCGACCGGTGTCGTTCCGGCCGCGATCGCCTGGGACATTGGAGTTTCCTCGAAGCTTCGTTGTTCTTGGGGATGACGGTCGGCGGCCTCGCGATCAGGCGATGGCGGCCGGCATGGGCTGGTCGAAGCGCGCCGCGCTCGCGGTGAGGCCGGCGACGATGCCGGCGGAGAGCTGGACGCCGTCGCGCATTTGGCGCTCGCGCCGGGCGAGCGCATGGGCGCCGGGCAGGTCGACGTGGTCGAAGCCGGGGCGGGGCTGCGCCGCATGGCAGCGCTCGGCCAAAATCTTGACCTGGCGGTTGAAGTTCTCGGTTCCGCCGAAGGCGGCGGGATCCATCACCAGGATGAAGACCGCCGCGCTCCAGCCGTCGCCGCCCTCGGCCCGGCCGCGCCCCGCAAGGCAGCCGGTGAGGAGCTCGACGATGAGACCGATCGAGAAACCCTTATGGCCAGCCTCCAGCCCACCGAGCGGCAGGATCGAGCCGGGCGGGTCGGCGGCGATGACGTTCGGATCGGTCGAGGGCCGGCCCTCCGCATCCATCAGGAAAGGGTGCGGCAGGCTTTCGCCGCGCTGGCGGTAGGCGGCGACGCCGCCATTGGTCATCAGCGCCGTGGACATGTCGATCAGGATCGGCGCATCCGGTGCAGGCGCACCGAAGGCGATCGGGTTCGAGGTCAGCACCGGCGTGACGCCGCCGAAGGGGGCGACGCTGCTATGGCCGGGATCGGTCAATGTCAGCAGCATCAGGCAGCCGGCGTCGATCGCCGGCTGGAGATAGGCGCCGAGGCAGGCGGTGTGGTGGCTGCGCTGGATCGCGACGGCGCCGAGGCCGAAGTGCCTGGCCCGGGCGATCGCCTCGGCGGTGGCGCGGCGGGCCAGCCAGGGACCGGGCAGCTTGCGGCCGTCCCAGGTCTGGCAGGCGCCGATATCGTTGAGGATCTCCGGTTCACCGGCGGCGGTCATGCCGCCGCTCTCGATCTCGCGCAGATACAGCGGCAATAAAGCGAGGCCGTGCGTCGACTTGCCGAGCAGGTCGCCCGCGACCAGGACCTCGGCGACATCACCCGCTTTGTCCTGCGGCAACCCGGCGCGTTCCAGCAGGGCTCGCGCCAAAGCTGCGAGTTCGTCGGCGCGGTAGCGGGCCGCGCCGTGCGCGGAAGGCTGGCTCATGCGATGTCCTCCTGTCGCCCTCTGCCCGTCAGGCATTCGGGCCTTCAGATCGTCCAGCCGCCGTCGATGATGTGGGCCTGGCCGGTGGTGTAGGTCGCGCCGGCCAGGTAGACGACGAGATCGGCGATCTCCTGCGGCGTGCCGATCCGCCCGATCGGCTGGCGGGCGACGAAGGCGGCGCGGGTCGCCTCATAGTCGCCCTGCGCGCTCAGCCGCTGCTGCAGCGACGGGCTTTCGACCGTGCCGGGGCAGATCGCGTTGCAGCGGATGCCGTGGGCGACATAGTCGGCGGCGACCGACTTTGTCAGGCCGAGGACTGCCGCCTTGGTCACGCCATAGGCGAAACGGTTCGGCACGCCCTTCACGCTGGAGGCGACGGAGGCCATGTTGACGATGCAGCCGGCCTTGCGCTCGAGCATGCCGGGCAGCGCCGCCTTGATCGTGCGCACCATCGCCTTGACGTTGAGGTCGTAGGCGAAATCGAGATCGGCCTCGCTCGCCTCCAGTACGGTGCCGCTCTGGACGATGCCGGCGCAGTTGAAGAGCACGTCGACCCGGCCGATCTCCGCAAAGACAGCAGTTACGGCAGCAGCATCGAGCACGTCGAGCCTGCGGCGCTGCAGGTTCGGCCCGGCCTCGATCGCGGCCAGAGCGGTCTCGTTGATGTCGGTCGCCCAGACGGTGGCTCCGGCGCGGTCGAAGGCCTCGGCGGTGGCACGGCCGATGCCCTGGCCGGCAGCGGTGATGACGACGACCTGCCCTGTCAGCGCACCCATCTCAGGCGCCCGCCTTGAGGGATGGTGCCGCGCCGTGGCTCTTGCGGTGGACGATCGTGCGCTCCAGCGCCTGCCAGTCCCAGTCGATGCCGAGGCCGGGCTGATCCGAGGGGATCGCCTTGCCGTTCTCGATGCGGATCGGCGAGGAGGTCACGAGGTCGAGCTGCGGGATGTATTCGAGCCAGCGGCTGTTGGGCACGGCGCAGCACAGGCTAAGATGGATCTCCATCAGGAAGTGCGGGCAGACCGGCACGTTGAAGGCCTCGGCCATGTGCGCGACCTTGAGCCAGGGCGTGATGCCGCCGATGCGGCCGACATCGACCTGGACGATCGAGCAGGCGCCGGCCTCGAGATAGTCCTTGAACTGCGAGAGCGAATACATGGATTCGCCGACCGCGATCGGCACCGTGGTCGATTGCGACAGGCGGCGATGGCCGCCGACATCGTCGGCATGGATCGGCTCCTCGAACCAGGCGACGTCGAGCTTCTCATAGTGGCGGGCACGCCGGATCGCCTCGTCGAGCGAGAGGCCCTGATTGGCGTCGGTCATGATCTCCCAGCCGAAGCCGACCTTGTCGCGCACGGCCGAGAGGCGCTTCACGTCCTCGGCGACATGCGGGCGCCCGACCTTGACCTTGGTGCCGCCGAAGCCGCGCTCCTTGGCCTTGACGGCTTCGTCGACGAGCTCGGCTTCGTCCATGTGGAGCCAGCCGCCCTCGGTGTAATAGAGGTCGATGCTGGTCTTGGCGCCGCCGGCGAGGCGGTGCAGCGGCAGGCCGGCCTTGCGGGCGCGCAGGTCCCAGAGCGCGGTGTCGATCGCCGCGAGCGCGATCGAGGTGATGGCGCCGACCGTGGTGGCGTGGACGCGATAGAACAGCGTGCGCCAGAGCCCTTCGATCTCCTCGGCATCGCGGCCGATCAGGACGGGGGCGAGGTGGTCGTCGATCAGCTTGCAGACCGAGGAGCCGCCGGTGCCGATGGTGTAGCTGTAGCCGGTGCCGGTGACGCCGTCGGCATCGGTGATGCGCACCAGCGGCGTCTCCTGCAGCTCGAAGCTCTGCACGGCGTCGGTGCGCTTGACCTTGGGCTTGAGGTCAGCCTGCAGCACTTCGACAGATACGATCTTGGCCATTCCGGGTTTCCTTGTCGGGGAGGTTCAGCGCGCGTCTGGCTGGTCGGCATGCCAGCTGCCGTAGCGACGCCATGAGGTCGTCAGATGAGCCGCGACGGCGGCCTGCGCCCCGTCCTCGTCGCCACGTTCGATCGCGGCGAGGATGGCGCGGTGCTCGTCCAGCATCGGGCCGATATCGTGCGGGATGCGGCTGAACAGGCGGGCATGGTGCAGATGCGGGTGCAGGCTGCGCACCGCCTGCGCCAGGATCTCGTTGCCGCTGGCCGCGAGGATCGCCTCGTGGAAGGCCTCGTCGGCCTGGCTGGCGCCGACATAGTCCGGTGTCTGGCCATGAGGCGGATCCGCCTCCATGGCGGCGATGCTCTCGCGGAGGCGGGCAATGGCATCGGGATCGCGGCTGCGGGCGAGCTGCCTGGCGGCCCAGCCTTCGTTGAGGATGCGGAAGTCGCGAAGCTGCTCGAACCAGTCGCGCGACGGCTCGGGCGCGACGGAAAACCCGGCGAAGGATGTCGCCGCGACGAGGCCGAGCCCCGCCAGCCGCGTCAGCGCTTCGCGGATCGGCGAGGCGCTGACCGCGAACTCGCGCGACAGCGCATCGATGGTGAGCTTCTCGCCGGGTGCGTAGTCGCGGTCGAGGATGCGCTCCATCAGCAGCGCCGTCACCTGATCGACCAGCGCGACGCGCGCCAGCACGGGCTTGCGGATCATCTCCAGCCTCCTCCCTTGGCCGGCATCATCGAGCAGATGTCATCGATCGTCAATGACCGATCGTGCATGATCGGTGGGAGGGTCGATGCGCACCGTTTGCCGCGATCTCGCCGGCGCTGTATTCGTCATGTCGACAAGGGGCGAAACATGACCGACAAGACCACGGCGGCTCCGGCCGAGCGCAAGCGGGGCGAGGGCGTCAAGCTCGTCTACGACATTCTGCGCGACGACATCATCGACCTCGTGCTGCCGCCGGGCAGCTCGATCGACGAGATTCAGCTGGCCGAGCGGCTGTCGATGTCGCGCACGCCGATCCGTGAGGCGCTGGTGCGCCTGGCGAGCGAGGGGCTGGTGACGACGCTGCCCAACCGCTCGACGGTGGTCTCGAACATCGACTTCCTCAACCTGCACACCTTCTTCGACGCGATCACGCTGATGTATCGCGTCACCACGAGGCTGGCCGCCGAGTTCCACGGGCCTGCCGATCTCGACGTCATCCGCGCCCGACAGGCTGCTTTCGCGGGGGCCGTCGAGTCACAGGACGCGCTCGCCATGATCGCCACCAACCGCGATTTCCATGCCGCGATCGCCGAAGCCGGGCGCAATCCCTATTACACCGGGCTGTTCTGTCGCCTGCTCGACGAGGGGCGGCGCATCCTGCGGCTCTACTACTCCTCCTTCGAGGACCGGCTGCCGCAGCGCTATGTCGCCGAGCATGAGGAGATGATCGCGGCGATCGCCGCTCGCGATGTCGAGGAGGCCGACCGGCTGGCCAAGGCCCATGCCGACCAGATCGTCCAGCAGATCCAGCAGTTGATCGCGCGCGACCGGCGCCAGACGTTGGCGCTGTAGGCGCGCTTCCAGCTTCAATCGACCGTCATTCCGGGACGTCGCGTAGCGAAGGGCCCGGAATCCAGAACCGATGCAGTGACGGTGAAACCGCGGGAACGACCCGTTCCCTACTGCGGTGGCGTCGATTCTGGGTTCCGGGCTCAGGCCTTCGGCCTGCCCCGGAATGACGAATCACTGCGCCTTCAGTTTTCTTGTCGACAAATAAAATACAAAGAGTATTATCTCGATCGATCGAGGCGACGGAGGCACGCCGCCCGTGGAAACGCCAGCCTGAGGAGCGCGTGATGAAGGCCCAGATCTTTTCCGGCTGCATGCCGGCGCTGATGACCCCCTGCAAGGACGACCGCAGCCCCGATTTCGAGGCGCTGGTGCGCAAGGGCAAGGAGCTGATCGCCACCGGCATGTCGGCCGTGGTCTATTGCGGCTCGATGGGTGACTGGCCGCTGCTGACCGATGCGCAGCGCATGGAAGGCGTCGAGGCCCTGGTGAAGGCCGGCGTGCCGGTGATCGTCGGCACTGGCGCGGTCAACACCGCCTCGGCCGTCGCCCATGCCGCCCATGCCCAGAAGGTCGGCGCCAAGGGCCTGATGGTGATCCCGCGCGTGCTGTCGCGCGGTTCGGTGGTCGAGGCGCAGCGCCACCATTTCAAGGCGATCCTCACTGCGGCGCCCGACCTGCCGGCGGTGATCTACAACAGCCCGTATTACGGCTTCGCCACCCGCGCCGACCTGTTCTTCGCGCTGCGGGCCGAGCATCCGAACCTGGTCGGCTTCAAGGAGTTCGGCGGCGCCGCCGACATGCGCTATGCCGCGGAAAACATCACCAGCCGCGACGATGACGTCTCGCTGATGATTGGCGTCGACACCTGCGTCTTCCACGGCTTCGTCAATTGCGGTGCGACCGGCGCGATCACCGGCATCGGCTGCGTGCTGCCCAGGGAGGTGCTGCACCTCGTCAGCCTGAGCCAGGCGGCGGCGAAGGGCGATATCGAGGCACGACGGCTGGCTCTCGAGCTGGAGGCGGCGCTCGCCGTGCTCTCCTCCTTCGACGAGGGGCCGGAGCTCGTCCTCTATTTCAAGCACATGATGGTGCTGAAGGGCGACGCCGAATATTCCCTGCACTTCAACCCGACCGATGTGCTCGGCGAGAGCCAGCGCGGCTATGTCGAGGCGCAGCTCAAGCTGTTCGACGCCTGGTACGCGCAGTGGTCGAAGCAGGCCGGTACACTGAGGCGCGCCGCTTGAAGCATTTGCTCAGGACAGGCCTTCCCGGAGACGGAGGGCTGTTTATTGGGCCATCGGTGTCGAGCTGCCCGACGTGACGAATGTCTCAGTTGGGTCGGGAGCTGACATCGGCTGCTACGGTCGTGCTGCGCGTGCTCCATAGATCAAACTCCCAATCACGCCTGCTAAGGAGACCGCAACGTAGAAGTACGGAGTTTGCAGCGCCGTGCCGACGAGAGGCGGGGAGCAGGAGTGGTCTCGAAGGACAATCGGCACATTCTGGCCGGGCCGAAAGCCGTTTGAAGTGCTGCCAAGGCGAACGCTGGCTTCGCAGTCGCCCCATTCATTGCCGCGTTCCGCTGAAAATCGGATGCGGCCGAATGCTCCGCCCTTAGAGGTCTCGACCGACATGATTGTCGCGTTAGCGTGCGGAGAACGAGCAAAGGCGCGCGCATCGGTGTGAGCTTGATGAGCCAGGCTTCCAAAAAACAACGCGACCCCGGCAGATAAAACGGATGAGACGATATTAACGGCCCTATTGCGCGACACCCATGGCCTCCATTGTCTCACCGAAGGTGACACCGTGAAGGCCACCGGTTGAGTTCCGCAAGGGGTCGTGAGCTGCCCGGCCCGCCAAGCCTCTGACCTTCTCGTTGGTCAGGCGACCGCGTCAAGGCCGAGCGCCTCCAGCCGGTTGAGCTGATCGATCTCGGCGGCGGTCAGCGCGATGCCCCGCGCCAGCGCGCCCTCGCGAGCCTTGAAGCGGCGCTGCGAGGGCAGGCGCGCGCCCTGGCCGGCGATCGCCTCGAACAGGATCTCTGCCCGGGCGAAGGGATCGCCGGGCCGGCCGGCGGCGAAGCGCTCGGGCGAGAACGCCATGATCAGCTCGCCATGCCGCGGCGCCAGCGTCGTCGTGCCCAGGAAATCGAGCGCGCCCTGGCTGGTCAGGTCACCGATCATCACGCCGGCCAGCAATTCGATCATGGTCGAGATCGCCGAGCCCTTGTGACCGCCGAAGGGCAGCATCGCCCCGGCGAGCGCCGCGGCCGGATCGGTGGTGGGCTGGCCATCTGGATCGATGGCCCAGCCCTCGGGCAGGGGCTTGCCGGCGCGGCGATGCAGTTCGATCTCGCCGCGCGCCGCGACGCTGGTGGCGAAGTCGAAGACGTAAGGGTGGCCGTTCTTGCGCGGCCAGCCGAAGGCGAGCGGATTGGTGCCGAGCAGGGCGGCGGTTCCGCCGGATGGCGCCACGGTGGCATAGCTCGGGCACATCGCCAGCGCGGCGACGCCCATTCCGGCGAGCGCCTCGACCTCCGGCCAGAGCGCCGAGAAATGCGTGCAGTCGTTGATCACCAGAGCGGCGAGGCCGAGCTTTTTCGCTCGCTCCGCCAAAGCCGGTGCGCCGAGTTCGAAGCCGGCGCAGGAGAAGGCGCCGCCGGCCGCCACCCGCAGCACGGCCGAGCCGTCATCGTGCAGCACCGGCTCGGCATCGGGCGAGACCTTGCCGGCCTTGATGGTGCGCAGGCAGCCTTCGACCCGGTAGACGCCGTGCGACTTGCAGCCGTCGCGCTCGCCGGCAGCGATCACGCGGGCCAGCGCCGCGGCATGAAGCGGCGACAATCCGCCCTTGCGAAAGACCGCCTCGATCCGGCGCGTCAGCGCCTCCATGCTGAGGATCGTCGAGTCGGTCATGGCGTTGCCTCGCTCTGTCGTTGCAATTCTGCATACTTGCTGTATTCAAAAAGCCGACATGACTTCAAGCGGGCTTTGCGCGCCTCAGGAAGGTTTTGATCGATGGCCAGCCACACCTTCTCCTGCATCGACGGCCATACCTGCGGCAACCCGGTCCGCCTCGTCTCGGGCGGCGGCCCGCGCCTCGACGGCGCGACCATGCTGGAGAAGCGGGCACATTTCCTGCGCGAGTTCGACTGGATCCGCACCGGGCTGATGTTCGAGCCGCGCGGGCACGACATGATGTCGGGCTCGATCCTCTATCCGCCGACGCGGGCCGATTGCGATGTCGCCGTGCTGTTCATCGAGACCTCGGGCTGCCTGCCGATGTGCGGCCATGGCACGATCGGCACGATCACCATGGGCATCGAGAACGGGCTGATCACGCCGCGCGAGCCGGGCAGGCTCTCGATCGATGCGCCGGCCGGCAAGGTCGACATCAGCTATCGCCAGGAGGGCCGCTTCGTCGAGGAGGTCCGCCTGACCAATGTGCCGGGCTTCCTCTATGCGGAGGGGCTGACGGCCGAGGTCGAGGGGCTCGGCGAGATCGTCGTCGACGTCGCCTATGGCGGCAATTTCTATGCGATCGTCGAGCCGCAGAAGAACTTCCGTGACATGGCCGACCACACCGCCGGCGAGCTCGTCGGCTGGTCGCCGAAGCTGCGGGCGGCGCTGAACGCGAAATACGAGTTCGTCCATCCCGAGCATCCGGAGATCCAAGGTCTCTCCCACATCCAGTGGACAGGCAAGGCGACGCAGGACGGCGCCCATGCCCGCAACGCCGTGTTCTATGGCGAGAAGGCGATCGACCGCTCGCCCTGCGGCACCGGCACCTCGGCGCGGATGGCGCAGCTTGCCGCCAAGGGCAAGCTTGGGGTCGGCGACGAGTTCGTGCATGAATCGATCATCGGCTCGCTGTTCAAGGGCCGGGTCGAGGCGGCGACGATGATGGCGAACCGCCCGGCGATCATTCCCTCGATCGCCGGCTGGGCCCGGATGACCGGCTACAACACGATCTTCATCGATGACCGCGACCCGTTCGCGCACGGCTTCGTGGTGAAATAGGCCGCTCCATCGCGGCCGCTCGCTCCGTCAGGCTGCGGGCATAGCGGCCGGGCGGCTGGCCGACATGACGGCTGAAGGCCGTGCTGAAGGTGCTGGCCGAGCCATAGCCGACCCGCTCGGCGATCTCTGCGAGATCGATGTCGCGGCGGCGTAGCAGGTCCTTGGCCAGCGCCATCCGCCAGCCCAGCAGGTATTCCATCGGCGGCACGCCGACATTGCGGGCGAAGCGCTCGAAGAAGGCTGAGCGCGAGAGCCCGGCCTCCCTGGCGAGCCGGGCCATCGTCCAGGCGCGGGCCGGCTCGGCATGGATGCTGCGGATCGCGTCCGCCAGCCTGGCATCGCCGAGGCCGCGCAACAGTCCTGCCGGCGCATCGGCCGCTGGTGTCAGCCTGAGCGCCTCGACCAGCAGGATCTCGACGAGGCGGCCAAGCACCAGCTCCCGGCCGGGCCGCTGCGCGCCGGACTCCTCGGTAAGCAGCCGGACCAGGGTCGAGAGCCGCGGGACGTCGCGGATCCGGATCTGCTTCGGCAGCAGCGAGACGAGCAGGACGGCCTCGTCGACATCGAAGGTGAAGTAGCCGCCGAGCAGGCGCACGCTCACAGGGCCGTCGGGATTGCCATGGCGCAGCTCCGTCTCCGGCGAAGGGGCGAGATCGGGCGTGATCAGCACCGGCGTCGCCGGCTCGAAGCCCGACAGGATGAAGCCGGGCGTCGTCGGCAGCAGCACGAAATCGCCGGCGGCCAGGGTCAGGACCTCCTCTCCGTCGACGGCGAGGCGGCAGCTGCCCTCGATCACGGCGCAGAAGCTGGGATGGCCGAAATCGGCATAGCGCACGGCCCAGCGTCCGGCGCCGCTGATGCCCTTGGTGAACACCGCCCGCGGCCGCAGCAGGCTGATGATCTCGGCGAGCGGGTCGATCACCATCTGGACCATCTCAAATCAAATATGGACTATCGATCGTAGATCGTCCTGAGCGCTGCTCGTATCACGGCAGCATCGAAACCAGCAAGGACATCATCATGAAGACGGTGCTGATCACCGGTTGCTCCTCGGGCTACGGCCTGGAGACAGCTCGCCATTTCCTTTCGCAAGGCTGGAACGTCGTCGCGACCATGCGCACGCCGCGCGAGGACATCCTGCCGCGCTCGCCGGCGCTGCGCATCCTGCGGCTCGATGTGACCGATGCAGACAGCATCGCGGCGGCGCTGTCGGAAGCCGGGCCGATCGACGTCCTCGTCAACAATGCCGGGATCGGCGTGGTCGGCGCCTTCGAGGCGACGCCGATGGAGCATATCCGCAAGGTCTTCGAGACCAATACCTTCGGGACGATGGCGATGTGCCAGGCGGCGATCCCGCAATTCCGGGCGCGGGGCTCCGGCGCGATCGTCAACGTCACCTCCAGCGTCACGCTGGTGTCGATGCCGCTGGCGGCGGCCTACACGGCGAGCAAGCAGGCGATCGAGGGCTTCACCGGCTCGCTCGCGCATGAGCTCGGCCATTTCGGCATCCGGGCCAAGCTGGTCGAGCCGGGCTATGCCCCCACCACGCGCTTCACGCAGAACAGCGGCGTGCGCATCGAGGACATGATCCCGGCGAGCTATGCCGCCTTCGCCGAGCCGATCTTCGCTGCCTTCGCAGCGCCTGCCTTGACGACGAAGGAGAGCGACGTCGCGGAGGCCGTCTGGCAGGCGGCGAACGATCTCTCGGGCCGGCTGCATTTCCCGGCTGGCGCGGATGCGGTGGCGCTGGCGGAGATGGCTGGAGGCCGGCGCGGCTAGGGCTGTACAGCTTCTTGAAGGAGCCACCCCGTCTTTCCGGGGCAGGCCGCAGGCCTGAGCCCGGAATCCAGAAGCGATACCTTTTCCAGAGAAGCTCTACTCGACGCGCAATCACCCCGACCGGCATCGGTTCTGGGTTCCGGGCCCTTCGCTGCGCGAAGTCCCGGAATGACGGCGGGGTTCCGCATCGCCTGCTCACCCCCTCCGCTATTATTCCAGTCGCAGCGAAGCACCCTTGGCCACCGCCGCATCGCGGGCGGCCACGGTCGCTCGTGCCGCTGCCAGTGCCTGGCGAGCCCATTCGCGGACGCCGAGCTCAGCGGCGCGTTCGAGATGCGGGACCTCGACGCTGACCGGCAACTCGGCCGGAAGCTGGCTGAAGATGCCGACGAGGTCGATGCCGCCCTCGCCGGGGAGCAGGCGGGCCTGCCGGGCGGTATGGATCAGGCCTTCGGGTGTGGTCGGGATTTCGGCCGGTGCGTCGCAGAGCTGGGCATAGCTCAGGCGCGCGGCCGGGATCGTGGCGATGTCGGCGAGCGTGGTGCTGGAACGGCCGGCATGGAGCGCATCGACCAGCACGCGGCCATTGGGCTGATCGGCGGCGGTGACGATGCGCAGCGCCGTGCTTGCGTCCGGAACCTTCGTCCATGGCATGAATTCGAGATCGCCGGTGAGGCCATAGGGCGCCGCCGCCGCGCAGAAGGCAGCGAAGGAGGCGGTGAGCCGGACCTCATCGGGGTCGTCGCCGGCGACGAGCACGGCGCGGGCCTGCAGCGCGCTGCAGATTTCGAGGAAGGGCTTGATGGCCTCGACCGAGAAATCGGCGCCGAGCCGGATGATCTCGACATCGAAGACCGGCACGCCCTCGGAGATGGCGCGCCGGGTCTCTCGCAGCAGCGCGGCATCCTCGATCAGCGGGCTGGTGTCGCCGCCGGGGGCGGCCGGCAGCGCGCGCAGGCCGACGGCGTCATAGCTGAGCTCGGCGGCTAGCCGGACCGCATCGGGCGGGCTCAGCGGCACGGTGGTGAGATAAGCCAGCGACATCAGCGGCATGATGGGTCTCCGTGTCAGGCGAGCGGCGAGATAGCGGTCGGCAGCGCGATCGTCGAATACATCTCGCCTGTCAGCCATTCCGGCCCGCCCTTGGGCGGCCAGATGCCCTTGGCGACGGCCTCGGCCCGGACGGCGGCGCGCTGGTCGAGGCTGGCGAAGGGCCAGATATGGGTGAAGCGTGGCGGGCCGTCGAGCGCGTACATGGCGATGACCAGCGGGGAGAGCTCGACGCGCGGCGGCACGGCGGCCTGCCAGGCCGCGATCGTCGCCGGTACGCCGCCATGCTTGAGCATATAGGTGCGGATTTCGTAGACCGCGCCGAGCTTGCCGGGCTCGACCGGCGGCAGGAAGGGGAAGGGCGCATAGCTGTCGAAGGCCAGTTTGGCGATGTCCTCGCCGGCACCGAACGGATTGCCGTTCGAGAGCAGGCGCTGGCGCTCTGACAAAAGCTCGGCCTCGTCGGCGAAGCCGCGCAGCAGGATGATCTGGTTGAGCGTGCCGATCTCGCTCGTCCAGCAGCCGAGCAGGCGGCCCCTCGCCTCCGGCGCCTTCAGCGCGGCGTCGAGCGCGGAGACGACCGCTCCGGCCTTGCCCAAGCGGACGCTGAGGGTGGCGATTTCATAGCGCATGGCGGCTCTCCGGGAGCGATCAGGAACGGTTGTTGGCGAGCGGGATGCCGCCGGCCTGATGGGCGACGACGTAGCCGAAGGTCATGGCTGGGCCGAGGGTGATGCCGCCGGCCGGATAGCGGCCCGCCATCATGCTCGACATGTCGTTGCCGACCGCATAGAGGCCCGCGATCGGCACATCGCGGTCATCGAGCACGCGGGCCTGCGCATCGGTCTTGAGGCCGGCGAAGGTGCCGAGGCTGCCGGGTACGATCCTGACCGCATAGAACGGCCCCGGTCTGAGCGGCGCGACGCAAGGGTTCGGCTGGTTGTCGGCCGCGCCCTGGATGCGGTTATAGGGCGTGTCGCCGCGGCCGAATTCGGGGTCGCTGCCTTCGGCAGCGGCGGCATTGTAGGCTTCGAGCGTTCGAGCCAGCCCGGCGGCATCGATGCCGCAGGCTGCGGCGAGTTCGGCGATGGTCGCGCCGCGCCTGAGATAGCCGTTGCCGAGCCAGGGCCGGATCGGGAAGGGGCGAGGCCGGACGCGGCCGAGCCCGTAGCGGCGCAGGAACCCGTGATCGCAGAGCAGCCAGGCCTCGGCCGGCTCGCCGGCCGGCGTTGCGGCCAAGAGCGCCTGCATCACGTCATGATAGGAATCGGCTTCGTTGCAGAAGCGCCTGCCGTCGCGGCGCACCATCAGCGCGCCAGGCTTGGCCCGCTCGACCAGATGCGGAAAGCGGCCGGGCTCGCCACCTGGCTTCGGCACCAGCGAGACCGGGGCCCAGGCGCCGGCATGCGTCAGGTCTGTCCGGACATGCCCGCCCGCCGCCTCGCCAAGCCTGAGGCCGTCGCCGGTATTGCTGCAAGGAGCCGCCGACCAGTGCTCCCGGCCGGTCGGCGCATGCGGGAACAGTGCCGACTTCCGCGCGAGATCATGCGGGAAGCCGCCAGTGGCGAGGACGACACCGCGCCTCGCCTGGATCGTCCGGCGCTGGCCTTCGCGCTCGACGACCGCGCCGCCGATGCGCTCGCCATCACGCAACAGCTCCACCGCGGCGGTGTCCTTGAACAGGGCGATGCCGAGATCGTCGGCGGATTTGAGCAGGCGCGCGACGAGGGCGTTGCCGTTGACCAGATGCAGGCCGCGGCCATGGCTGGCACGGTCGACAAAGTGGCGCGCCAGCCGGCGCAGCACGTGCAGGAAAGATGGGAGCCGGCGCGTCGCATGCAGGAAATGCTGGAGGTCGGCGCCCGACGCGATGTTCATCCCGAAGGGCGCGATCTCTGCGAGTGGCGGACGCAGATCCTGCAGGCGCGCGCCGAGCTCGCGCCCGTCGAAGGGCTTGGCGCAGAGCGAGCGGCCGCCGGTGCCGGCGCCGGGCGTGTTGCCGTGGAAATCCGGCATCAGGTTGCCGTCGATGAAGTCGACCGCGCTCTCGCGCCGGAAGAACTCGACCATGCGCGGCCCCTGCTCGAGCAGCATGGTGACGAAGGCCTCGTCATAGCCCTCGCCGAGCTCGTGGCGCAGATAGGTGCGGATCGTCGCCTCATCCTCGTCGATGCCGGCGGCGCGGGCGAGCGGATTGCGCGGCAGCCACATCCAGCCGCCGGACCAGGCGGTGGTGCCGCCGAAATGGCGTTCCTTCTCGATCACGACGACATCGAGGCCGAGCACGGCGGCGGTGACGGCGCTCGCCAGCCCGCCGGCGCCGGAGCCGATCACCAGCAGGTCGCAGGAGCTGGGCAGGTCGCCGCTCATCCTGCTGCACGCTCGCCGAGCGCATGCCGGATCGCGCACCAGGCGAAGGTGATGGCCGGGCCGATGGTGATGCCGGGGCCGGGATAGGTGCCGCCCATGATCGACTGCGCCTCGTTCCCGCAGGCATAGAGCCCGCCGATCGGCCGGTCGCCCTCGCCGAGCACCTGCGCGTTCTCGTCGATGACGAGGCCGGTCGCGGCGCCGATATCGCCGGGCGTCAGCTTGACCGCATAGAACGGCGCCGTGGCGATCGTGCCGAGCGTCGGATTGGGCAGGCCGCGCGCGGCGTCGCCGTTGACGCGGTGGTAGTCGGTGGTGCCGCGGCCAAACTCGGGATCGACGCCGCTGCGGGCGTAGCCGTTCATGCGGGAGATGGTCTCGGCGAGCGTCGACGGGTCGATCGAGAGCTTGCCGGCGAGTTCGGCGATGCTCGCGCCTCCGACGAGATAGCCGTCGGCGAGGAAGGGCCTGAGGTCGCGCGTGCCCATCCTGACCATGCCGAGCCCGTAGCGCCTGAGACCCTCGGCATCGGTGATGATCCAGCAGGGGATGGTCGGGCGCGTGCGGTTCGCCTCGAACATGGCGCGGCTGAACAGGTGGTAGGAAGTCGACTCGTTGACGAAGCGCCGGCCGGTCTGGTCGACGCAGACGGTGCCGGGCTTGCTGCGGTCGAGCACGAAATGCGGGAAGACCGCGGTGGTGCCGTCCGGCCTTTCCCTCGTCGAGACCGGCGCCCAATAGGCGTTGTCGCGGCTGCCCTCGCCGAAGCGCGCGCCGAGCTTGAGCGCAAGGTCCTGCATCGCGCCGGTATGGCCGGGCGCGGCGGGGCTGAGCACGGGCATCGGCGTGTTGAGCAGCTCGCCGCGCCGATGCGGGTGGCGGTTGAAGCCGCCGGCGGCGAGCACGACGCCGAGGCCGGCCGCGATCGCCCGCGTCACGCCGCCCTGCTCGACGACGACGCCGGTGACGCCGTCGGGACCGTTCTGCAACTCGGTGATCGAGGCATTGAGCAGGACGGTGCCGCCATGCTGCTTCAGCGTCAGCAGCAGGCTGCCGATCAGCGCGTTGCCCATGACAAGGCGGGTGCCGCGCCTGCCGCTGAGGCGATCGAGGCCATAGCGGCCGAGGATGGCCGCCGCATGCTTGAAGGACACCCAGGACGTCCTGAGCTTGAGCAGATGGCCGATATCGGTGCGGTCGATCATCATGCCGCCGAACAGGGTGAATTCCGGGATCGGCGGGCGGATGCGGTGGAGGTCGGCGCCGAGCCGGCGACCGTCGAAGGGGATCGGTTCGAGCGCGCGGCCGCGCAGTGTCGAGCCCTCGACATCCGACTCGTAGTCGGGATGGGTGGCGTAGGGACGGAAGTGCACCCCGGTGCGCTGCTCCAGCGTAGCGATTGCCTGCGGTCCCGCGCGCAGGAAGGCCTCGCGCAGCCGCGCCGAGGAATGATTGCCGACGACGCCGTCGAGGAAGCGGGCCGCCTTTTCCAGGGAATCCCCGGTCGCGACCTTTTCGGCATGCAGCGAGTTCGGGATCCAGGTCGTGGCGGCGGAGAGGGCGCTGGTGCCGCCGACCTGCTCGGTTCGCTCGATGACCAGCACTGAGCGGCCCTCGATTGCAGCGAAGACCGCCGCTGCCAGCCCGGCGGCGCCGGAGCCGGCGACGATGACGTCGTAGGAGGTCTGTTCCGGCAGGGCCGCCAGCGTCGTGAACATCAGGGAACCTCAGCCGATGCGCTCGCCGGCGAGCAGGAAGTCGACCATGGCGCTCTGTAGCGCCTGGTACATGTCGCTGCCGGTCGAGGTCCTGCAGCCGCGCTTGCGGGCGGCCTCGATCAGCGGCGAGACCACGGGAACGGTGATGACGCAGCCGACGAAGGTCTCCGGCGCAAGCTTCTCGGCCTCGACCGGCAGCGGATCGCCGGGCTTCATGCCGGCCGGCGAGGCATTGGCGACGAGCTCGAAACCGCTCGGATCGGCCGAGCCGGCCGTGACCTTCGCGCCGCCCCGGCCGTCGAGGCGGGCGATGAGCCGGTCGCGGCGCTCGGCGTAGGCATCGTGGATGGCGAGCTCGCTGACGCCGGCATCGACGAGGGCGAGCGCGATCGCCGAGCCGGCGCCGCCCGCGCCGACCAGAAGCGCGCGCTTGCCGGCGGGCTCGCCGCCATTGGCCTTGACCGCGCCGACGAAGCCGAGCCCGTCGACGATGTCGCCATGCCAGGCGCCGTCCTTGCGCCGACGCATGATGTTGACCGTGCCGAGAAAGTCGCCGCGCTCGGTGGCGCTGGCGCAATGGCGATGGCAGGCGAATTTGTGCGGCACGGTGACGATGATGCCGTCGCAGTTCGGCACATGGTCGAGCGCGCCGAGGAAGGCGTCGAGATGTTCGGGCGCGACGCGTACCGGCGCGACGATGCCGTCATGGCCGCGCGCGGCGAAGGCGGCGGTCATGCCGGCCGGCGACTTCACCTGCGCGATCGGCTCGCCGACGATGACGTTGAGGCGCGTCGCGCCGGTGATGGTGATGCTCACGGGTCATATCCTCCGGCGGCAGCCCTCAGGCTCACGATGGTCCCGGGTTTCGACGACGCAGGACGCTCGATTGGCCGGCGCCGCGATGCGCTGCCGGCGGTGACCCTCTAGCATAAATGGAATTGAGTTCCAATTTTATTTTAGGAAATGGAATCCTGTTCCAGTCGCTTGACCTCTAGCCTCTCCCGCGAGATAAGGGGCAATGCGGGAGCCCGGACATTGTGCGCACGCCCCTAGGCGTCCACGCAGCCGCACGCCAGGGACGCTGCCGGGAATTCGACTTCGGATAGGGCCATGGCGAAGAAGCCGGTCGCTGACATGGAAGAGGCCGAGGCCGAGCAGGCTCCGAGCGGGCTGCTCGAGCGGACGCTGGGCGTGATCGAGCTGCTGGCGGCGCATGCGCATGGGCTGCCGCTCTACGAGATCGCCGAGCGGCTCGGCATTCCGCGCAGCGCGACGCATCGCGTGCTGACCAGCCTGGTCGAGCGCGGCTATGTCCGGCAGGAGCGCCATCACGGCCTGTACCAGCTCACCGCCAAGATCGCCTCGCTCGCTTTCAGCTTCCTCTCCGGCAGCGGCATCACCGATCTCGCCCAGCCGGTGCTCGACCAGCTGGCGCGCGAGACGGCGGAGCTGGTGCGCCTTGCCCTGATCGACGGGCGCCAGCTGGTCTGGGTAGCGAAATCGCAGGGCTCGCCCTTCGGGCTGCGCTACGACCCCGATATGGGCCAGTCGGGGCGGCTCTCCTGCTCGGCCAGCGGCCACGCCTGGCTGTCCTGCCTGCCGGAGGAGGAGGCGCTGGCGCTGGTCGAGCGACAGGGCTACGGCTCGCGCGAGGAATTCGGCCCGAAGGCGCCGGAGACGCCGGCCGCGCTGCTCAAATATCTGCGCCAGGCGCGCAAGCGCGGCTTCAGCATGGTGAGCCAGACCTATTCGCCCTGGATGAGCGCGACGGCGGCGCCGATCCGCAGCGCCCAGAGCGGCGACGTCATCGGCGCGCTGGTGATCGCCGGACCGCATATCCGCCTGACCGAGGAGAAGATGCTGGCCTTCGCGCCGCTGCTGCTCGGCGCGGCCCGGGACTTGTCGCTGGCGCTGGGAGCGAGTCCGACGCTGGTCTCGCATCAGCGGCGGGGGCCTTTCTTCGGTTGAAGCCGGTGCTTTTCCCTCGTTGCGACGGAGCAAGAGGGCGGCCTCGGTCGCAAATTCATTTGAACGCGGCGCGGCAGCGACCCTATCCTTGCTGCCAGGGGGCCGCCGCCGGGCGCCGCGTACCATCTTGCGACAATGTCCGGTCATGAGCCGCCAGGGAAACGCATCATGGGATCGATGGAAGGCGAGGGAGGACGGCTGTTCTTCCGCTCCGAGACCTTCGACACGCAGAAATTCGAGCGCCGCAGGCCGTCCGACAAGACGGTCGCGGAGCCGGCGCGCAGCCTTCCGGTCCATACCGAATGCGACGTGCTGGTCGTCGGTGGTGGGCCGGCCGGCACGGCGGCCGCGGTCGCTGCGGCGCGGCTCGGTGCCGATGTCGTGCTGCTCGAGCGCTACAATCATCTCGGCGGGCTCTCGACCGGCGGGCTCGTCATCTGGATCGACCGGATGAGCGACTGGCAGGGCCGGCACGTCATCCGCGGCTTCGCCGAGGAACTGCTGTCGCGCCTGTCGCGGGACAAGATCGCCGGGCCGGAGCCGGCGGAATGGGGCTCGCATGACCCTGAGCGCGTAGCCTATTGGGGCCAGCGCAACGCCGCCTTCAACGGCACGGTCACGCATGCGCCGACGCTCGACCCGGAATGGCTCAAGGCGGAATCGCTCGCCATGGTGCTGGAGGCGGGCGTGCATCCGATCTTCCATGGCTGGGGCGCGAGCCCGATCATGGAAGGGCGCCGCGTCGCCGGCTGCGCCTTCGAGAGCAAGGAGGGGCGGCGCGCCATCCTCGCCCGGGTGACGGTCGATGCCACCGGCGACGGCGATCTCTATGCCGGCGCGGGCTCGGCCTATGACACCGAGGTCGACAGCCGCGACATCCATGGCTGCATGAACACCTCCTGGCTGTTCGGCGGCGTCGACATGAAGGTCTTCCTGCGCTTCAGGGCGCAGACGCCCGAGCAGTTCACCCAGTTCATGGCGCAGGGGCGCGAGGCGCTCGGCTTCTTCGACAAGCCCTCGGTGTCCTGGCGCGATGATATCGCCGTGTTCATGGGGCCGCGCTTCGCCGGCTATTCGGCGCTCAAGGTCGAGGACCTCTCCGAGGTCGAGATCAGGAGCCACCGGCTGATGCTGGAGCATCTCGCCTTCTACCGCGCCCATGCGCCGGGCTTCTCCGACGCCTTCATCATGCTGTCGGGCCCGCAGCTCGGAGTGCGGCATGGCCGGCGCCTCGCCGGGCGCGGCAAGCTGACGCGCGAGAACTGGGACGGCGCGGTGGCGCCCGACGAGATCGGGGTCTCGCCCTCGCTCTCGCCGAAATTCCCGAACGTCTCGGTGCCCTATGGCGCGATCGTGCCGCGCGAGATCGACGGCTTGCTGGCGCCCGGCCGGCATCTCTCCTGCGACGCGACCAGCCATTCCTTCATGCGCGAGATCCCGCAATGCTGGCTGACCGGCCAGGCCGCCGGGATCGCCGCTGCGATCGCCGCCGACCGTTCGCTGGCGCCGAGCGAGGTGCCGATCGCCGATCTCAGGGCCGCGCTGAAAGTCCAGGGTGCCTATCTCAGCGATGTCCCCGCGATGGCGGACGGATGAGATCCACCAGCTGGGCCCGTCGCGCGGTTGACGAGACCTTACGAGCAGGCCGAAGAAGCTTGTCGGGGATCGATGGGAAGGCGGCGCCAAGCCGCCGCCGAGGGAGGATTTGAGGATGTCGTTTGGATTTGCCCGCTGGCGCAGCGCCTGTGCCGCCCTGTTCCTCGGCCTTGCCGGGGTCTCATCCGCTTTGGCGCAGGCGCCGGCATTGAAGCCGCTCGACCCGCCACAGGCGGTGCGCGTCGCCTATGTGCCGATCACCAAGTTCGCCACCGCCTATATCGCCGAGGCGCGCGGGCTGTTCAAGAAATACGGGCTTGACGTCAAGCTCGACAGCGTCAAGTCCGGCACCGAGGCGATCGCCTTCCTCGACAAGGGCTCGGTCGATGTCGGCGGCATCGCGATCGTCGCCTCGCTCTGGTCGGCCTGGAATCGCGGGCTCGACATCCGGGTGATCGCGCCCGGCGCGCTCGATCCGATGACGGACGGGCCGACCAAGCTGATCGTCCGCACGGACCTGATCGAGAGCGGCGCGGTGAAGAGCGTCGCCGATCTCAAGGGCAAGCGCATCGCAGCGGCCGGCGGGCCGGGCAGCGGCGGCGAGTATTTCGTCAGCAAGGCGCTGGAGAGCGCCAAGCTGACCTTGCGCGACGCACAACTGCTCAATGTCGGCAATGCCGACATGCCGGCGGCGATGGAGGGTAAATCGGTCGATGCGGTGCTGACCTCATCGCCCTATTCCGACCAGATCCTCAAGGCCGGCACCGGCAAGCTCCTGGTGCAGGACATCACGCCCGGGCTGATGACGGTCGCCTTCGTCGCCTCCGGCAAGTTCCTCAAGGAGCGGCCGGAGGTGGCCGAGCGCTTCGTTCTGGCGATGACCGAGGCGGCCCGGCTGATGCAGGGCGCCGACTATCTCTCGCAGGCCAATATGGACGCCTATCTCAAGTTCACGCCGTCGACGGCGGAGGCGATCAAGGGCGGCGGCGCCATCGTCTTCGATCCGAACATGGCGATCCCGACCTCCGGCCTTGCCGATATCGAGCGTGTCCATCGCGAGAACGGCCGCACCGAATACGAGAAGCCGCTCGACATGGCCAAGGTCGTCGACGAGCGCTTCGTCGCCAAGGCGATCGAGACCCTCGGCAAGGCCGCTCCCGCCAAGTGAAGAGGCGCCGGCAGCCTGCCCGGAGGGCCATGCGATGACGAGCGCCATGCCGGCCGTGGCCGCGCCGAAGATCGGCGCGCGCCATGTCAGCAAGCATTATCCCACAGCCGACGGGGTCATGGTCGCGCTCGAGGATTTCTCGCTCGACGTCACTGAGGGCGAATTCGTCTGCATCGTCGGCCCGTCCGGCTGCGGCAAGTCGACCTTCCTGCGCATGGTCGCCGGGCTGGAATCGATCTCGCAGGGCGCGATCGAAATCCGGCCCGGCGCGGATGCGAACAAGCCGCTGAACAGCGTCGTCTTCCAGGAATATGCGATCTTCCCCTGGAAGACGCTGGCCGACAATGTCGCCTTCGGCCTGCAGATGCGTGGCATCGGTCGCAAGCAGAGGCTCGACACCGCCCGCTTCTGGCTCGACCGCGTCGGCCTCTCGAAGTTCGCGGATTATTACCCGCACCAGATCTCGGGCGGGATGAAGCAGCGCGTCAGCATCGTCAGGGCGCTCGCCAACGATCCCGAGGTGCTGCTGATGGACGAGCCGCTCGGCGCGCTCGACGCCCAGACCCGCGTCGTCATCCAGGAGGAATTGCTGCGGATCTGGGAGGAGACGCGCAAGACCGTGCTCTACATCACCCACAGCCTCGACGAAGCCGTGCTGCTCGGCGACCGCGTCATCCTGATGAGTGCCCAGCCCGGTCGGCATCTCGCGACCTTCAGGATCAACCTGCCGCGGCCGCGCAGCATCGCGACGACCAACCTGCCGGCCTTCGCCGAATACCGCGCCGCGATCTGGGAGAAGCTCAGCGCCGAGGTGATCCGGGCGATGGAGGCGCGGCCATGACGAGCTCCTCCACGAACGAGATCGAGACCAGTCAGCAAGCCACGGCGCGCCCCGCGTTCGGCGGCAACGACAAGCATGCCCTCGTCCTGCTCGTCGCCGGCGGTCTCGCGGCGCATGCCCTTCTCGCCGCCCTCGGCCTGTGGCGCGACTTCGCCTGGCCGGCGATCGGGCTCAGCTTCATCCTGCTGGTGCTGATCGGCGAGCGCGCCGGGCGGCTCGTGCCGGTGCGGGGCAGGGGCGCCTATGAGCGCACGCTCGCCTTCGGCTTTCCGGCGCTGGTGCTGCTGACCTGGCAGCTCGCCGGCGATTACGGCCTGCTCAACACCACCTGGTTCCCGCAGCCCTCGCGCATCGTCGCCGGGCTCTGGGACCTGACGGTGCGCTATGACCGCTTCTCCGGCACGAGCCTGCTGGGGCGGCCCTGGCTGATTCCCGATGTCTATGCGGCCGACGGCATGGCCGGCGTCTGGAAGCTGCTGTCGGAGAGCCATCTGCTGGCGACGGTCGGGCGCGTGCTCGGCGGCTTCATCCTTGGAGCGGTGCCCGGCGTGCTGCTCGGCGTCGTCATGGGCATGAACCAGACGGTGCGGCTGATGCTCGATACGACGCTGTCGGCGATCTATGTGCTGCCGAAGATCGCGATCTTCCCGATCGTGATGCTGATGTTCGCCGATCCGTTCGGCGAGGCGCCGAAGATCGTGGTGGTGGCGCTCGCGGTCTTCATCCTGATGGCGATCAACACGATGGCCGGCGTCCGCGGCATCGACAAGGTCTACCTGATGGCCGGGCGCAATTACGGCGCTCGCGGCTGGTCGATGCTGCGCCATGTCATCCTGCCCGGCGCCATGCCGGTGATCTTCGCCGGCCTGCGCATCGCGCTGGGAACGGCGATGATCGTGATCATCTCGGTCGAGTTCGTGCGGGCCAAGCAGGGCGTCGGCTACATCACCTTCTACTATTGGGAGGTGCTCAACCCCGAGAAGATGTATGCCGGCCTCGTCGTGGTGATGGCGCTCGGCGTGCTGCTGACCTACGGGCTGCAATGGTTGCAGCGCCGGCTGATGCCCTGGCAGCGCTGAGAGCCGGGTCAGCGCTCAATCCAGCAGCGGGCTGAACTGCTCGAGCGAGGAACTGCGGGGCGCGCGCCCCGTCGCACGGCCGGCCGGCAGCGTGATCGCAAAGCGCTCCGCACTGGCTTCGCGGCGGATCGTGCCGGTGGAGTTATGCGAGCGAATCGCCGACACCTTCCGATACCAGTCGATAGGCATCGATCAGATGGCTGTTGCCGCATCGTCGAGGAGAACGATCCCGAGAGCTTCTTCCGGGCACCGGCGCATGCCCGCACCCGCGCCTTTCTCGGCGAGATCCTGCATCATTGACGCCGCCTGATGGCGCGAGCGGGAGGCTCAGGCCACCGGCGCAGGCCTGACCTTGTCCCGCGCCTGTCGCACGAGCGGCGACAGCGCCGACGCATCATCCGCAAAGCCGGTGCGGAAATCCTCGCGCATGCGCTTGGTCCAGAACTGGTTGATGTGGTCGGTGATCGCCGCGACTGCCTCAGCCTCGGGATAGGCCTTGAAGAAGTCGCCGATCTGGTTCGCCATGAAGGCGAGCTTGGCGAGATGCTCGCCGGCAGGGTCATGGCTCATCGTTCTGGCGCTCATAATCTCGATCATCTCGCTACGCTCTCTACGGTGTCGGCGAGACGGCCGGCGAAGACCGTCGCGGAATCGGCGCGGGCGATGCAGACCAGGGTCAGGCCGAGCGCGTTCGCCCGCTCGATCGCCAGCGAGGTCGGCGCCGAGATCGCGACCAGGGTACCGGCGCCGAAGATCGCCGCCTTCTCGACCATCTCGAAGGAGGCGCGGCTGGTGACCAGGACGAAGCCTTCGCTCGCATCCTGGCCGGCGCGCAGGCGGGCGCCGATCAGCTTGTCGAGGGCGTTGTGGCGCCCGACATCCTCGCGCACCGCCAGGATCGCTCCCTCGCGATCGCACCAGGCGGCGGCGTGGACCGAGCGGGTCAGGCGGTTGAGCTGCTGATGGTGCTCCAGCTCGGCGAGCCCTCTGGCGATCGCCTCCGCCGTGACCGGAACGGTCGTGCCGCCTGCCGCCTCTGCGGTCGGCAGGTCGGTCAGGGTCTCGACGCCGCACAGGCCGCAGGCGGTACGGCCGGAGAGGTTGCGACGGCGTGCCAGATGCTCGCGGAAGCGGCCGGGCGCCAGTTCGACGGTCGCGACGATACCCTCGTCCCGCGGCGCCACCGCGATCGATCTGATCTCGTCGATGCGGCGGATGATGCCCTCGGTCAGCGAGAAGCCGGCGACGAAGTCCTCCAGGTCGGACGGCGTCGTCATCATCACCGCATAGGGCATGTTGCCGTAGACGATGTTGACCGGCGACTCGACCGCGACCTCGGCGCTGGCGTCGACGGTCGTCGCCATCGCTCCGAAGCGAACGGTCCGAACGGCGACCGCATGGCTCGCTGGCGGTTGAGCAGGCGAGCTATTCCGCGGCATCGGGCAGGCGTCCGGCGATCAGGCGCAGCGAGATGTCCTCCTCGCGATTGCGTTCCTGCCACTGCGAATAATAGTTCGTCCTGCGGACCTCGACCGCCGTGACCTTGTATTCTGGGCAGTTGGTCGCCCAGTCGGAAAAGTCGGTGGTGATGACGTTTGCGCCGGTCGAGGCATGGTGGAAGGTGGTGTAGACCACGCCCGGCTGCATCCGCTCGGAAATCTCGGCGCGCAGCGAGATGTCGCCCGAGCGGCTGGCGAGCGCGACGAGGTCGCCGTCCTTGATGCCGCGGCTTTCGGCGTCGAAGGGGTGGATCTCGAGCACGTCCTCGTCATGCCAGGCCTGGTTCTCGGTGCGCCTGGTCTGCGCGCCGACATTGTATTGCGAGAGGATGCGCCCCGTGGTCAGGATCAGGGGGAAGCGCGGGCCGGTACGCTCCTGCGTCGGCACGTATTCCGTGATCATGAACTTGCCCTTGCCGCGCACGAAGCGGTCGACATGCATCAGCGGCGTGCCCAGCGGCGCCTTGTCGTTGCAGGGCCACTGCACGGAGCCCAACTCGTCGAGCTTTGCGTAGCTGACGCCGGCGAAGGTCGGGGTCACCAGGGCGATCTCGTCCATGATCTCGCTCGGGTGACTGTAGTTCATCTCCAGGCCGAGTGCCCGCGCCAGGTCGACCGTGACCTGGAACTCGGCCTTGCCGGAGAGCGGCATCATCACCTGGCGGACGCGGTTGATGCGGCGCTCGGCGTTGGTGAAGGTGCCGTCCTTCTCCAGGAAGGAAGAGCCCGGCAGGAAGACATGGGCGTATTTCGCCGTCTCGTTCAGGAACAGGTCCTGGATGACGACGCATTCCATCGCGGCGAGGCCCGCCGTGACGTGCTGGGTGTTCGGATCGGACTGGGCGATGTCTTCGCCCTGCACATAGAGTCCCTTGAAGCTGCCGCCGACCGCGTCGTCGAGCATGTTGGGGATGCGCAAGCCCTGCTCGGCATCGAGCTCGACACCCCAGAGCTTCTCGAACATGTCGCGCGTCGCGTCGTCCGAAACATGGCGGTAACCGGTGAACTCGTGCGGGAACGAGCCCATGTCGCAGGAGCCCTGGACATTGTTCTGGCCGCGCAGCGGGTTCACGCCGACGCCCTCGCGCCCGATATTGCCCGTCGCCATGGCGATGTTGGCCATGCCCATGACCATGGTCGAGCCCTGGCTGTGCTCGGTGACGCCGAGGCCATAGAAGATCGCGCCGTTGCCGCCGGTGGCGTAGAGCCGGGCCGCGGCGCGCAGATCGGCCGCAGGCACGCCGGTGTACTGCTCGCTCGCCTCCGGCGAATTGCGCTCCTCGGCGACGAAGCGGGCCCAGACCTCGAAATCGGCGAGGTCGCAGCGCTCGCGGACGTAATCCTCGTCGATCAGTCCCTCGGTGACGATGACATGGGCGATGGCGTTGACCAGCGCGACATTGGTGCCGGGCTTGAGCGGGAGATGGTAGTCGGCCTTGATATGTGGCGACTTGACCATATCGATCCGCCGGGGGTCGGCGACGATCACCTTCGCGCCCTGGCGGATGCGCTTCTTCATCCTGGAAGCGAAGACCGGGTGGCCGTCGGTCGGGTTGGCGCCGATGATCAGGATGACGTCGGCCTTCTCGACCGACTTGAAGTCCTGCGTGCCGGCCGAGGTGCCGAGCGTGGTCTTCAGGCCGTAGCCGGTCGGCGAGTGGCAGACGCGGGCGCAGGTGTCGACATTGTTGTTGCGGAAGCCGGCGCGCACCAGCTTCTGGACGAGATAGACCTCCTCATTGGTGCAGCGCGACGAGGTGATGGCGCCGACCGACTCCCGGCCATACTTGGCCTGGATGCGCTTGAACTCGCCGGCGGCGTAGTTGATCGCCTCCTCCCAAGAGACCTCGCGCCAGGGATCGGTGATCTTCTCGCGGATCATCGGCTTGGTCATGCGGTCCTGGTGGGTCGCATAGCCCCAGGCGAAGCGGCCCTTGACGCAGGAGTGGCCTTCGTTCGCCTTGCCGTCCTTGTAGGGCACCATGCGCACGACGCGGTCGCCTTGCATTTCGGCCTTGAACGAGCAGCCGACGCCGCAATAGGCGCAGGTCGTGACCTTGGAATGCTCGGGCTGGCCGAGCTCGATCACCTTGTTCTCCATCAGCGTCGCGGTCGGGCAGGCCTGCACGCAGGCGCCGCAGGAGACGCATTCGGAGCCGAGAAAATCGGTCGGTCCCGCGGCGACGCGCGAGTCGAAGCCGCGGCCGGTGATCGTCAACGCGAAGGTGCCCTGCACCTCGGCGCAGGCGCGCACGCAGCGATTGCAGACGATGCACTTGCTGGGATCGTAGGTGAAATAAGGGTTCGAGGTGTCCTTGGGCAGCCAGTTCTCGTTGGCGTAGCCATCCATCGCCAACGGCTTGACGTGGTTCTCGCCGTCATAGCCATAGCGGACCTCGCGCAGGCCGACCGCGCCGGCCATGTCCTGGAGCTCGCAATCGCCATTGGCCGAGCAGGTCAGGCAGTCGAGCGGGTGGTCGGAGATGTAGAGCTCCATCACCCCCTTGCGCAGCGAAGCCAGATTCTCCGACTGGGTGCGCACGATCATGCCGTCCTCGGCCGGCGTCGTGCAGGAAGCGGGTGTGCCGCGTCGGCCCTCGATCTCGACCAGGCAGAGCCGGCAGGAGCCGAAGGGTTCGAGCGAGTCGGTGGCGCAGAGCTTGGGGATCTTGGTGCCCAGGCTCATCGCCGCCGCCATCACCGAGGTCCCGGCCGGAACCGTGACGCTCTCGCCGTCGATGGTCAGCGTTACTGTTTTTTCGGCGACCCGGATCGGCGTTCCGAAATCGATTTCCTTGATCAGGCTCATCGATGTCTCCTCACTCGGCCGCGAGCGGCAGCTTCGGGGCTGGCGGGCGGTCGAAATCCTCGAAGAAATGGTTGAGCGCGCTCATCACCGGCATCGGCGTGAGGCCGCCCATGGCGCAGAGCGAGGCGTCGGTCATCAGCTTGTTGAGGTCGCGCAGCACCGCGAGGTTCTTCGGCCGCTCGGTGCCTGCAATGATCTTGTCGACCAGCTCGACGCCGCGTGTCGCGCCGATGCGGCAGGGCGTGCACTTGCCGCAGCTCTCCTTGGCGCAGAACTCGAAGGCGAAGCGGGCCTGCTTGGCCATGTCGACGCTGTCGTCGAAGACGACGATGCCGCCATGGCCGAGCATGGCGCGGATGCCGGCCAGCGCCTCATAATCCATCGGCGTGTCGAGCTGCTTTTCGGTGAGATAGGCGCCGAGCGGGCCGCCGACCTGCACCGCCCGGATCGGCCGGCCCGAGAGCGTGCCGCCGCCCATATCCTCGATGATCTCGCGCAGCGAGATGCCGAAGGCGAGTTCGATCAGCCCGCCGCGCTTGATGTTGCCGCCGAGCTGCACCGGCAGCGTGCCGCGCGAGCGGCCCATGCCGTAATCGGCGTAAGCCTTGGCGCCATGGGTCAGGATCCAGGGCACGGCGGCGAAGGAAAGCACGTTGTTGACGATGGTCGGCTTGCCGAACAGGCCCTGCAAAGCCGGGATCGGGGGCTTCGCCCGAACGATGGCCCGGTTGCCCTCCAGGCTCTCCAGCAGCGAGGTCTCCTCGCCGCAGATATAGGCACCGGCCCCTAACCGGACCTCGAGCTCGAAGGCCTTGCCCGAGCCGAGCACGGAGGCGCCGAGCATCCCGGCATTGCGCGCCTTCAGGATCGCCCGCTGCAGCGCCTTATGGGCGTGCGGATATTCCGAGCGCAGATAGATATAGCCCTTGGTCGCGCCGACTGCGATCGCGGCGATCGTCATGCCCTCGATCAGCAGGAAGGGATCGCCCTCCATCAGCATCCGGTCGGCGAAGGTGCCGCTGTCGCCCTCGTCGGCATTGCAGACGATGTATTTCTGTTCCGCCCTGGCGTCGTGGACGGTCTTCCATTTGATTCCGGTCGGGAAGCCGGCGCCGCCGCGACCGCGCAAACCGGACTCCCGGACTTCCTCGACGATCTCGGCTCCGGTGAGCGAAAGCGCCTTCTCCAGGCCCTTCAGCCCGTCATGGGCGCGATAGTCGGCGAGCGAGAGCGGGTCGGTGACGCCGACGCGCTCGAAGGTCAGGCGCTGCTGACGCTTCAGCCAGTCGAGCGCGTCGACCTGGCCGAGCCTCAGCTCGTGCGCGCCGCCAGTCTGGAAGCCGGCTTCGAACAGCGCAGCGATATCGCGAACGGCGACCGGGCCGTAGGCGATGCGCCCCTGCGCCGTCTCGACCTCGACCATCGGCTCGAGCCAGAGCATGCCGCGCGAGCCGTTGCGGATGATCTCGACGGCGGTGCCGCGCGCTTGCGCCTCCCTGGCGATGGCCTGCGCCACCGCCTCGGCACCGACCGAGAGGGCGGCGGCGTCAATCGGCACGAAGATGCGGATCGCCGCGCTCATTGCCGCGCTCCGCACAATGAGGCGATGCGATCGGCGTCGACCCGGCCGAGCAATTCGCCCTCGACCAGAGCGGAGGGGCCGAGTGCGCAATTGCCAAGGCAATAGACGGTCTCGACGACCGCCTTGTCGGGTCCGCCGTGCTCGTCGACGACGATGCCATGCTCGCGCGCCAGCTCCTCGACAACCGTGTCGCAGCCGAGCGCCTGGCAGGCCTCGGCCCGGCAGAGCTTGACGATGCGGCGCGGCGGCGGAGCCGTACGGAAGTCGTGATAGAAGGAGATGGTGCCGTGCACATCGGCCCGGGACAGGTTGAGCGCCTCGGCGATCAGCGGCACGGCCTGCGGATCGACATAGCCGAACTCCTCCTGCAACGCATGCAGGATCGGCAAGGTGGCTCCTTCGAGATGAGACAAGCCCGACACGATCGAGCGCGCCTCGTCCTGGTCCCAGGCTGGGTAGTGGACCATCGTCCCTCCTCCATGCCGACCGTTCAATCGGCCTGCGCGTTTGGTAGGAGGATGGCGAAGTTTAGGATGATTTCAAATCGATTGTTCCGACTATGCGATAGTTATCTTCTATCAAAACTCGCCGTGAATCCGTCTGGCGCGGTGTGATGCAGTGGCGTCCTTCACCCATCCGCATGTAGACCAGCCGCCGCCCGCCTGGTTCGATAGTTGCGGGCTATTTAACGATCGGGCGCCGCGGCAAGCTCGCATCGACCATTGCGCCGGACATCGCCAGCAGGTTGCGGGCGAGGGGTGCGGCGGGGTGGCGGTCGGCCATGATCAGGCCGATCGTGCGCTTGGCGTCGGGTTCGATCAGCGGCAGCGCCTTGGTGCCGAGCGGTACGCCGAAGAACTCGAGCAATTGCGAGGAGACGATGCTGGAAACGCCCTGAATGCCGGCATGGGAGCACAGGTTGAAGATCGAATTGGTCTCGATCGCCGGCTTGGGCGCATGCCCGACCGAGCGGAAGATGCCATCGATGATGCGCCGGTTCTGCATGTCGGCGGTGAGCAGGCAGAGCTTCAACGCCGCGGCCTCCGCCCAGGTGATCGTCTCGCGTTCACCGAGGGGACCGTCTTCGCGCGTCAGCAGCACATAGGCTTCCTGGTAGATCGGCTTGGAGACGACACGTTCGAGCGGCTCGTTGTCGAGATAGGTCAAGCCGACATCGAGCTCGAAATTATCGATGCCGTCCTGGATCTCGGTCGAGGTCAGCGACAGCACGGTCAGGGAGGCGCCGGGATAGCGCGTCGAGAACGGCGCGGTGATGTGGGCGATCATCGGCAGCGCGGTCGGCACGGCGCCGAGCCTGATCTTGCCGCTGACGCCTTCGCGCAATTCGGCGATGGCGCCTTTCATCTGCTCGGCCTCGGCCAGCATGCGCCTGGCATGGGCGAGCACGACCTCGCCCTCCCGGGTCAGGCCCTGGAAGCGGCGCCCGCGCTCGACGATCAGCACGCCGAGCTCCTCCTCGAGCTGGACGATCGCGGCTGAGAGCGTCGGCTGCGAGACATGACAGGCCTCGGCCGCCCTGCGGAAGTGCTTTTCGCGAGCGAGCGCGTCGAGATAGACGAGCTGGCGGATGATCATGGCCGCATCTCAGGCATTCCTATCGAACGGCGCCAGTTCCGGCTCAGTTCCCGCTTCCTGCATGCGCCGCGCTCAGTCTTTCCAGATTCAGGCGCGTTTCGATAGGCGCCATGAAAAAGGGGCCGCTGCGGCGGCCCCTTTTCCGAAGCGTGTCCCAGCGCTCAGTTGTGATGCGGCAGGACGCCTGCGCCGCGGCCCGGCTGGCCTTCCACGCCCTTGAAGTGGTCGTGATAGGCGAGATACTGCGCCTGCTCGGCGAGGGCGCGCTGGTTCTGGGTCTGCTCATGCACGATGCTCTCGGCACCGAGCTCGGTGGCATAGGCCACGGAGCCCGCTCCTGAAAGCAGAAGCGCGGCCGCAACGGCGGCGATCTTGCGCGAAAGCATGGCAATCTCCTGTGTGATCAAGTCGCCCGTCTAGGGAGCTAATCACCGCATGGGGCTTTCCAACATCGCCGCCACGGCAAGGGCTCTCACATTCCCGTTACGCTGCCCGGCATGCTTGCAGGCTATCTGTCCGCCGCGACGACGCGATCACGCGGATGATCCGGCGGCGTGCCGGGATCGGTTCGGCTGCTGCAGCCGCGATCCGTCCCGTCCAGGCAGACCAGCACGTCGACGCGGGCTCCCACCGGGAGCCGGCAGTCGGCGGACAGCGTGATCCAGGCCTCGACCACCCGGTAGTCGATCCGTTCGGTCGAGCGCTCGACCGAGACGCTGCGGGTGACGGCGGAAACGCCGAGGCGTTCGACGCTCCCATCGCAGGCCGAGCCGCCGAAGCCGGCCTGGATGCGCGATGGCTGGCCCGGCTTCAGCTTCAGGATGTCGCCGTCCCTGAACTCGGCCCGCACCCGGCGCCGGGAGAGATCGCCCATGGTCAGCAGAGGCTCGCTCGCCAGCACGGTTTCGCCGATGCGCTTATGGAGCCGCAGGATCGTCCCGTCCCGTGGGGCGCGCGGGTCATGGTCGTCGAGAACGCCCTCGGCTTCGGCGACCCGGCTGGCGGCGGCGTCGCGCAGGGCGCGCACCCTGGCGATCTCGTGCGGCAGGTCGCCTCGCAGCGCGATCTCGAGCTCTCGCCTCGCCACCTCCGCCTGCGCTTCCGCGATGGCGATCTCGTCCGCGGCCGCATCGACGTCGCGTTGGGAGACGATGCCCTTCTCCAGCAGCGGATCGATCCGCTGCATGCGCCGCCGCGCTGCCGAGACCCGCGTCTCGGCTTCCGCCAGCCGGGCGCGCCGCACCGCGACCTCCTCCTGCGCCCGCCCGACTTCGGCGCCGGTCAATGCCGCTTGCGCCGCCGCCTGTTCCGCCCGGGCCGTCGCCAGCACGGTCCTGGCGAGCCGGTCGTCGAAGCGAACGAGCGGCTCACCCGCCTTCACGCTCTGCCCCTCCTGGACGAGCACATCCGCGACGGTGCCGGCCTGGCGCGCCGAGATCGTCAATTCGCCATGACGAGGCTCGACGAAGCCGGGCGCGGCGATGCGCAGGACGGAGGGCGCAACCGATTTGGGCGGCTCTTCCCGGACTCCGAGCGAGACCGTGGCGGTGGCCGCAGCCGAAGCCGTAAGGAGCACCAGGAGCGACGATCGGACCACCGTTCTCATGCCCCTGCACCTTCCGTATCGAGCGCGGCCAGGCGGCCGTCCTGCAGCGAGAACCCTTCATGGGCGACCGAGAGGAAGCGGCGGTCATGGCTGACGATCAGGGCCGCGCAGCCATGGCTCTCGACCAGCCTGCGCAGCAGCGCGGCAATGTCGCGGGCGGCCGCCGCATCGAGCGAGGCGGTCGGTTCGTCGCAGAACAGGATACCCCTCTCGCCGGCCAGGGCGCGGGCCAGGGCGACCCGCTGCTTCTGGCCGCCGCTGAGCTCCCGTGGATATGAGGTCGCGCGGTCCACGATATCCGTCATCGCCAGGGCCTGCTCGGCGCGCCGGGTGGCGTCGGCGCCGACATGGCCGCTGATCGCGAGCCCGACGAGGACGTTCTCGATCGCGGTCAGGGCGTCGAACAGGCGCGGCTCCTGGAAGGCGAAGCCGAAATGGCGGGCCCTGAGACGCGCCCGCTCCTTGGGCGAGAGCGCGGCGACCGTCCGCCCCATCACCGTGACCTCGCCGGCATCGGGAGCCGCGATGCAGCTGGCGATGCGCATCAGCGTGGTCTTACCGCTGCCGGATGGCCCCATCAGAACGCTCAACCGTCCGAAATGGAGCGTCAGGTCGACATCCCGGAGGACCGTCAACGGGCTGGTACCAGAGGCCGCATAGCGCTTGCTGATTCCGCGACAGGCGAGGGCGAGGCTCATCGCGCTGCCCCTTCCGCCCGGATGATGATCCGGTGGGCGGAGAACAGCGCCATGGCGACGCCGATCGCGACGAGCACGGCGCAGGTGGCGAGGCTCACCCAGCCCGGCAGCAAGGTCGTGCCCCCGGCCGCCCGTATCTGCCGCGACAGGACGTTGGCGAGGATGACGGCGATGCCGGACGCAGACGCCATGAAGAGTAGGGCCTGAGCCACTAGGATCGCCGCGACGAACGGGAAGGACGCGCCGATCACGCGCAGGCAGACATATTCCTCGGCGTAGTGCTGGATCATCGTATGCAGCGACAGGCCGGCGATGGATGAGCCGATCAGCAGGGCGACGGCGATCCCGGTCGCCAGGCCGAGCCCGGCACCGGTCGTTCGCATCCAGTAGGCGGTGGTCTTGTCGGCGAGTTCGGCCGGCGTCATCACGTCGAGCTCGCCATTGCCGAGCGCGACGAGCCCGGTTCTGGTGGATTCCAGGTCGGAGCCGGGCACAAGCCTGACCAGCAGATAGGAGAACTGGTCGCCGAAAATCCAGCCATAGGACTGCGCGGCCCGATATTCGGTGAAGAGCAGCGGCGCGGTCGAGAAGGACCGGATGTCCGTGGTGGTCCCGGCGATGCGGACGCGCCGCCCCAGGATCTCGGCTGAGAGGTCGCGATCGGTCAGGCCCAGTTTGTCGCGGTAGATCGCATCGACCACGGCGGTATCCGGCAGGCCGAGCGCGCCGCGCTGCTCGTCCGGGAGATTCCAGGGCAGGTCGATATCGGCCTCGAGGGGAAAGCCGATCACCTGGACCAGCTCCTGGCCGCCATCCGGCCGGCGCCACTCCGCGAAACGGGCGACGAGCGGCGTCGCCTGCACCACCGCCGGGTGCCGGATCACCTGATAGTAGTCACGGTCGGAGAGCTGGCGCGTCAGGTCGAAATAGCG
This sequence comes from Methylobacterium sp., assembly GCA_013823325.1. Lineage (GTDB taxonomy): Bacteria > Pseudomonadota > Alphaproteobacteria > Rhizobiales > Beijerinckiaceae > Allobosea > Allobosea vestrisii. The sequence goes on along the minus strand of PNLY01000004.1, from coordinate 42,004 downwards.
GAAGCCGGAGGCCGCGACCCAGAGGTCCGCCTTGGCCCGCAGCGGCACGGCGGTGACCGCGTCCCGGAAGCCGAAGAAGAAGCTCGCCTGGACGAGGATGAGTAATGACGCCGTGGCGATCCCGGCGACGGTGGCAGCCACGCGCCAGCGGTGATGCAGGAAGATCCGCAGGACGAAGCGCAGTGGCAGTCGCAGATGGCTCGGAACCATCTGGCGCTGTTATCGCCGGCGGCCGGGCATCGAAATACGGCAGATGCCGTAGAACGACGGCAATGAGGTGCGCGAGCCGCCGAAATCCGCGCTTCTACGGCATTTGCCGTATCGCCATCGCGAGGGCGGCGGTGCACAGCTGCGGCATTCGTTTGCCCATCATTGCGCCGGCAAAGGGAGCGCCGATGCAGCTCAATCGCTGGAATTACTATAGTGATTTCGTCGTTTATCCGGCCGTCGTCCTTGCTCTTTCAGGTCTTGCCCTGCACATCACGCCGGTCGCGGACTGGTGGCGCTGCGGACTGCTGTTCCTGGCAGGCGCCATCGCCTGGACGCTCGCCGAATACGGCCTGCATCGCTTCGTGTTCCACCGGATTCCTGGAATCCGCGAGATGCATGAGGCGCATCACCACGACCAGCGCGCTTTGATCGGGACCTCGACATTCGTCAGCGCGCCGGGCTGTCTCGCCGTGATGCTGCCGCCGCTCTGGCTGATCGGCGGTCCGGCTTTCGCCTTCGGCCTGACCGGCGGTTTCCTGCTCGGCTATCTCTGCTATGTCAGCGTCCATCACCTCGTGCACCACCGGCCGGCACGGCCAGGTTCGGCGTTCTTCGCCCTCAAGCGCCGCCATGCGCTGCACCACCACGTCACGCCCGAGGGGAATTTCGGCGTCAGCTCCGGCTTCTGGGATCGGGTCTTCGGAACCGAGATCCAGCTGCGGCAACGAGGCGTCGCCCCGGTCCCTTCGCAGGCACAGATGCGTCACGCCGCAGAGGAATAGGCGATCGATCCGAAGGCGAGCCGACGTCTTCCCGCCTGCCAGTGTTCACGAAAACAGCGCGCTCAGCCGTCGGGCTGCCACGGCTCCGTGCGCAGTACATGGCCGCCCAGCCGGGCGAAGGCGCGCTGGCGGCAGGAGAAGACGATGACCTGCTGGGCGCTAGCCTGGCGATGCAGCGCGTCGAACATCTTCTCGATGCGATCGTCGTCGGAATAGACCAGCGCGTCATCGAGGATGACGGGCGTCGGCTGGCCGCCCTTGGCGAGCAGCCGCGCGAAGGCCAGCCGCGTCAGGATCGCGAGCTGCTCGCGCATGCCGCCGCTGAGGACGCCGACCTGCTCGTCCTGGCCATTGCGCCTGACCGAGCGCGGCAGCAGCGTGTCCTCGTCGAAAGTGACGCTGGCATCGTCGAAGAGCAGACCGAGCAGCGGGCGCAGCTCCTGCAGCACCGGCGCGAAATAATGGTCGCGCGCCTGCGAGCGCGCGGCTTCGAGCGCATCGCGCAGCCGGGTCAGCACAGCGACCTCGCGGGCGAGCACCGCAGTGCGCTGCTGCGCCAGCGCGAGCCTGTCGCGGGTTTCCTGCCAGGCCTCCTCGATCGCGGCCTCGGAGCGGGTCTGGATGCGGCCATCGAGGCCGGCAGCCTCCTCGCGTAGGCGGGTGATCTCCTCGCGCGCCGCGTCCATGACCGAGCGCAGCCGCTGGTGGCGTGCCTCTGCCGCCGCGAGATCGATCCGGCGGGCAGCGAGCTCATCGACCTGCTGCTGCGCCGCTCGCCAGGCGAGGTCCGTCTCGGCATGCTCCGCTGCGAGGCACTCCTCGCGCCCGCGCCGTTCCGCCTCGGGTCCGAGGCTCTCGGCCAGCGCGGCGAGCGCGGAGGACAGCCCGGCGGCATGACGCTCCGCCTCGACCAACGCGGAGGCCGAGGTTTCGGTCCGGGCCTGCGCCGCACGAGCCGCCTCGCGCATGGAACCGACGCGCGCCTCGACCATCCCGAGCTGCTGGCGCACCGCGTTCAGGTCGGCGGGCGCTTCGTTGGCGCTGGCCGCTTCGGTCTCCAGGCGCGCGATCTGCTCGCGCAGGGCTCCGAGACCGCTTGGCGCGAGCAGCAGGAGGCGTCGGCGCGCCAGGTCGAGATCGGCCTTGAGGTCGCGCGCCTGCCCCTCGCGCAGGCGCGCCGCGGCGAGACTGTCGACCTGGAGCTCATCGAGCAGCGCCTGCCGCTTCGCCTGCGCCCGGGCGATATTGCGGTTGTCCTCTTCGGCCTGCGGCGTCGTGACGGTCAGGCGGCCGATCGTGGCGATCTCGATCTGCGTCGTGCCGATGAGCACCCGCTCCTCGGCTTGCGCAAGCGTCACGCCTGCGATCGAGATTCCACCTCCCGTGCCGTCCGCGTAGTCGATGCGCAAATGCGGCGCCCGCGCCTCGGCCCTGGCCTGCAATTGCAGCAATTGACCTTCCACCTGCTCCAGCTCGGCGATCTTGCCGGCGGGCAGGACAAGGCTCTTGACGGTCGCCTCCATGCGCTCGATCTGCTCGCGGGTCGCCTGCGCTTCGCGCTCGCTGTCGCGGGCCGTGGCGAGCCGGTTCGCCGCCTCCTGCGCGCGCAGGGCCCGCTCCAGCCGGGCGAGCAGGTCGCGCTGCTCGCGCTCTTCGCGTTCGGCGGTTTCCACGGCGGCCGCGGCCTCCCGCACGATGCCGGCGGCGCCCTGCTGGCGGGCGCGGGCGGCGTCGCGCGCCTGTACGGCGCTGGCTTCTGCCTCGTGAAGGCTTGCGAAACGGGCGAGCGCTTGCCGGAAGGCGGCGAGGGCCTGTTCGGCCGAGACGCGCCGGTTCAGCGCCAGGGCCGCCTTGCTCTCGGCTGCCTTGAGCGATTCCGCCTGGGCCTTGGCGGCCGACAGCTCCGCCTCGGCCTCCGCCAGCGCGGCCTGGCGTTCCCGCGCCGTCTCGGGCGTGTCGATTTCGGCGAGCCGCCCCCGGATCGTACGGCGCCGGTCGAGTGCCGCGCGCAGATCGGCGACCTCGGCGCCGAGGCGGCGCTCCTGTTCCGCCAACTGCCCGCTCTCGTCGATGGCGGCGGCGTAGGGACCGCCGGTCCGGGGCCTGCCGGTCGCCGTCACCAGCTGCAGCAGCTCCTCCTCGCAGACGGCGAGGGCTTCGGTCATGCGCCGCCCGCCGGTCAGCGCCTCGACCTCGCCCTGGACCGAGGTCAGCACGGTTTCCCGTGCTCGCCGCTCCGTCTCGTCCTCGGCCTTGGCGCGCCGCTCGATGCCGGTCACGCCCTGGCGGACCCAGAGCAGGCCGGCCGGGCCGCTGATGCCGCCCTTCACCAGCGCCGAGATGAAGCGCTCGGCTTCGTCCGCCTGGGCGATCAGGCGGCCGCTGTCGCGCTCGCGGACCTGGGCGCGGCGGCCGCCATAGAATTGCTTGGTCAGCCGGAAGGCGCCGTCGGCCGTGACCAGATCCGCCTCGACCAGCGGATTGCCGCCGCTATAGGGCCTCAGAGCCTGGACCGTGCCCGGCGTGCCGGTATGCGGCTGGAAGAACAGCGCATGCAGGGCATCGAAGCAGGTCGACTTGCCATGCTCGTTGGCAGCGCAGAGCACGTTGATGCCGTCGCCGATGTTCTCGATGCGCACGCCGGTGCCGGCGAAGCGGCGGACATTGTGCAGGCGCAGGGCGGTCAGCTTCATCAGGAGGCCGCCGCGCAATAGGAGAACAGGCGCATCAGCGCCTCGCGCGCCACCTCGCGCTCACCGGAGGAGCGGCCGTCGTCCCGGCTCTCGGCGAGCAGCAGCTCGGCAGCCTGGCGCAAGGCGCCGGCCCGGTCGATCTGGTCGAGATCCTCGCTCTCACACTCCGTGACCAGCTCCTGCGCTTCGAGCTGCAGCAGGGCGAATTCGGGCGCGATCGCCTTGAGCTCGGCTTCCAGCCGGGCCCGCGCCGGTGGCCGTGTCCGGCCTGTCGCGACAATGCGGATGAGCGATTGCCGGCGCGCAGGGCCCGCCGGCAGCAGCGCCGCCAAATGGGTGCTGGGCTCGTCGCCAGCCAGGCAGTCGAGCGCGAGCGTGCGCCAGTCGAACGCCCCGGTCTCGACGGGCTCGATCGTGGGCTCGGCCCCCGCCGCGGGAAGCGTGACCAGCAAGGCGCGGCCGGAGGCGTCATGCTTGAACCGGTCCGGCTCCGGCGCGCCGCTGTACCAGCTCCGCGGCCCGATCCGCATCTGGCCGTGCCAATCGCCGAGCGCGAGATAATCGAGCCCGGCGCGGCCTGCCCGGTCGGGGGCGATGACGTCGCCGGCGCCGCCATCTTCCGAAAAGCTCTGGACGGCGCCATGGGCGAGCCCGATCCGGATCGTGCCCGGCGGGGTCGCTGCCGCGTCCATCCATTCGGTCAGGTCGCGGCCGGGCCGGCGCGTCGTGCAGGGCGCGGGCAGGAGGACGACGTCCTCGGCGAGCTGGAGAGGGGCGGCCTCGGTCGCGAGCACGACATTGCCGGGCCGCGAGGTCGCCAGGCCCGCCCAGAGCGCTTCGGCGGCGAGCGAATCATGATTGCCGGGCAGCAGGATCCAGCGCAGGCCGGCATGCCCCGCCATGGCGGCGAGCGCCTGGCGGAGCACGGCCGGGCTCGGCGTTTCCGTGTCGAACACGTCGCCGGCGAGCAGGATCGTCTCCGCCCCGGCCGCGCGGGCCTGCGCCGCCAGCCTGTCGAGCACGGCATGGCGGGCCTCGCGCAGGCGCCCGCGCAGCTCGTCCGGTATCGAGCCGAACGGCTTGCCGAGATGCAGGTCGGCGCTGTGAAGGAAACGAAACATCCGACCTGATCTACCTGCCGCTTCCGGCCGTGACCAGATGGTCGGCGGCGGTCCCGCAGGGTGATTGCCATTCGTCAGCGCGCGATTTGCGACGGCCTCGTCAAGAGGGCGAAGGCGGTCGCCGTCCCGATCAGCACGGCGGACAGGAAGACCATGACCGCGCCGATCCCGAAACTTGCGGCGATCGGCCCCGTGCAGGATTGCAGGATGGCCGCGCCGGCGAAGAAGGCCAGATTGACGGCAGCGAGCGCCTTGCCGACGTTTTCCGGGGCGACGACGACGCGCGCCATCGCGAACAGCAGCGGCTGCGAGGCCAGGGCTGCGCCGAGCACGAGGAAGGCGGCGGCATCGAAGCCCGGCGGCAGCTGCGTCAGCCCCAACGCCAGCGACAGAGGGCCGCCCGGTCCTCCGGCCGCGACCGCAAGCAGCACGGCGGCTGCGAGGACATGGGTGCTCGTCAGCACGAGCCGGCGATAGCCGAAGCGCCGGTCCGCGATGCCGTAGAGCATCGGGCCCGCGACGAGCGCGAGCGTCAGCGGCAACAGGGCATTGCCGGCCTCCAGGCGGGAGACGTGCTTGATCTCCATCAGCCAGACGCCGCCCCAAAGCCCGCGGATCGCGATCCCCGCGGCGAAGGAGGCGAAAGCGAGGATGACGACGCCGCGCACGGCCGGCGAGAGGCCGATCCTCACGACCTGGCTCGCCTCGGAGCGCAGCGCGGCCTTGCGCTCGTGCGTGCCCCGGCCGGCCTTCGGCACGGTCAGCCAGACGAGGCAGGCGACGGTCACGGCTAGGCCCGCGGACAGGCCGAAGCCGGTCCGCCAGCCATGGTGCTCGACCAGCCAGGCCATCGGACTGGCGGAGAGCAGCATCCCCGAATTGCCGACGCCCTGGATCAGGCCGGACCACAAGCCGAATTTCTCGGCGGTCAGCGTCTTGGCGGCCAGCGTCATCGGGCAGAGCAGCATGCCGCAGCAGCCGATGCCGAGGACGATCTGGGCGGTCAGGAAGCCCGCCGCTCCCCCGACGCAGGCCGCCAGCACGGCGCCGATGGTCACGATCGCGAACAGCGTCAGCGAAACCAAGCGGACGCCGTAGCGGTCGAGGGCGACACCGACGGGGATCTGCCCGGCGGCGAAGGCGAAATGATAGGCTCCCGTGAGGCTGGCCAGCGTATCGGGTGAGACCATGAGGTCGGCCGCGATGACATCGGCAGCGACGCCGGGCAGCGTCCGCAGCAGATTGGACAGCATATGCCCCAACGCCAGGACGAGCAGCGGCGTGCCGAACAGGAACGCCTTGCGGACAGCGCTTCCGCCCGGCTGTTCGCGGGTGTCGGCGATGGACGTCACGACGCCCTCGATCTGCTGGGTCTCTGCACGAACGTCACGCCTGATCCGCTTCTTCGAGGCGGCCAATATGGACGCGGCGAGGTCGGGCCGGCAGGTCCGCTATGGCATGGCAGCTCGTCATTTGCGCCGTCCGCGCCTGGGAGGCCGCTGAGATCGTCGGCTGCTCGCCGCTGCGCCGGACGGTGGGGGCCCTGCTGGCGGCTCGGTCGATGATCTCGTCATAAGTGCCGAAGCCGATGACGACGCTCCGTGAGCCCGAAGACGCGCTCAACCGTTCGATGCGTCCTTGAGGTCTGTCGACAGACGTAACGCTCCTCTACCCCGTCGCCGAGAGAGCGCCGCGGTTTGAGCCCGGATTCGTGAGCCCGAAACGGGGCTGGCGGTGACCGAGCGGAGATGCACCCGCGGGCAGGTCACCGCGCGGGCGCTCTCGATTTCGATCATCGACTCCGCGCGCAGACACTTGACTGAAGCGCCGGGTCGGCTCTATCTAGTCAAGAAATAGATACCAGTATGTGAAATAAATTTCAAGCTGGTCAAAACGGCGCCGGAGATCGGTCCGGCGTCGAGCACTGGAGGGGAAACATGCGCATCAAGGAACTAGCTCGGACTCTGACGCTGACGGTTGCCACTAGCCTCGGCCTGTCGCTCGCTCTCGGACATGGCGCAGCAGCGCAGACCCCGGCGCAATTCCGCTGCAAGGAAGGCGAGACCTACTACATGAACGTGATGGTCTCGGGCGTGGAGTACTGGTTTCCCGTCTACGAGATGTTCAAGCAGGCAGCGCAGTCGCTCGGCTGCAAGACCGCCTATACCGGCACGCCGGAATACGACGTCACCAAGCAGATCGCGAGCTTCGACCAGATCCTGGCGAAGAAGCCGGCCGGCATCCTCGTCCATCCGATGAATTCGGATCCGTTCATCGAGCCGATCAACCGCGCCGTCGCCTCGGGCGTGCCGGTGGTGACCTTCGCAGCCGACTCGCCCAACAGCAAGCGCGTCTCCTACGTCACCTCCGACAATGATCGCGAAGGCGCCTATGCCGCCGACGTGATCGCCAAGGCGCTGGGCGGCAAGGGCGAGTACGGCATTCTCGAAAACCCTGGCCAGGACAATCACGACCGGCGCGTCGCCGCCTTCGTCAAGCGGATGGGCGAGAAGCATCCGGGGATCAAGCTGGTCGCCCGCGCGCCGTCGAACCAGGATCCGACCAAGGCCTACAATGCCGTGCTCAGCATGGCGCAGGCCAATCCCAATCTCGGCGCGCTGTTCATGCCGGAGGCCAATTCGGCGCTCGGCGCGGCGCAGGCGGCGCAGGAACTCGGCGGCAAGATCAAGGTCATGAACGCCGACGTGAACGGCAAGATCCTCGACATGATCAAGAGCGGCCAGGTCTTCGGCGCGATCAACCCGAACCAGGGCATGCAGGGCTATATGGGTTTCATGTTGCTGTTCATGGCGGCCCATCCCGAGCTGATCGACCCGATGAACGACTACAAGCGCTCGGGCTTCAACCCGATGGGCGTGCCCTTCGTCGACAACGGCTTTGCCGTCGTCACCAAGGACAATGCCGACGACTTCTACTGGGACGCTTATCTGAAGCGCCGTGGCACCAAGGGCATCAAGGAATAAGCTTGACCACTCTGCCGGCGGAGCGCCGCTGCGCTCCGCCGATCTCCTTCCTCGCGCCGAGCCGAGCCATGCAGCCCCTCGCCCTCGAAGTCCGCAATGTCAGCAAGAATTTCGGCCCGGTGCGTGCGCTCGACGGCGTCAGCTTCTCGCTCCGCAAGGGCGAGGTGCATGCGCTGATGGGCGAGAACGGAGCCGGCAAGTCGACGCTGATGAACATCATCGACGGTATCCTCAGGCCCGATGGCGGCGAGATCCTGGTCGATGGCCGGCCCGTCGAGATCGCCTCGCCGCAAAGGGCGCATGAGCTCGGCATCGGGCTGGTGCATCAGGAGATCGCGCTCTGCCCGGACATCTCGGTCGCCGAGAACATCTCGATGGCGTCGACCAACAGCCGGCGCGCCTGGCTGATGGATTATCGCGCGCTGCGCGACCGCGCTGGCCGCATACTTGCCTCGCTCGCCGAGATCGATCCGCAGGCGCTGGTGGGGGAACTGTCGATCTCCGAGCAGCAGATCGTCGAGATCGCCAAGGCGCTGGCGCTCGACTGCTCGATCCTGATCCTGGACGAGCCGACCGCGGCGCTGACCGAGCGCGAAGCCGGCAAGCTGTTCGGGATCATCGCTCAGCTCAAGGCGCGCGGCATCAGCATCATCTATATCAGCCACCGCATGGCCGAGGTCTTCGCGCATTGCGACCGGATCAGCGTGTTGCGCGACGGGCGCTATATCTGCACGGAAGAGGTCGCGACGACGACGCAGGAGGAAATCGTCCGGCGCATGGTCGGCCGGCATCTCGGCGACATCTACCCGGCGAAGAATCCTGGCAGCGCCACGGCGACGGTGCTGATGTCGGTCGACGGACTCAGTGACTGCGGCCGCGTTCGTGACATCTCTTTTGAGTTGCGCCGTGGCGAGGTCCTCGGAATCGCCGGGCTGATCGGCGCGGGCCGCACGGAGATCGCGCTCGGCATCTGCGGCCTCAACCGCCTCACCGCGGGCAAGGTCGTGTTCGAGGGCCACGAGGTGACGCCGCGCTGTTATGCCGAGAGCATCGCCAACGGCATCGTCTACCTCTCCGAGGACCGCAAGGGCGCCGGCGTCTTCGTCGACCTGCCGATTGCGATGAATGTCTCGGCGCTCGATATCGACCGTGTCGCGAGCGCCGGTTTCGTTAGCCGCGCCAAGGAACAGGCGCAGGCGAAGAGCCTCGCCGACCAGCTGCGCCTGAAGCGCGGCTCGCTCGACGATGCCGCTTCGACCTTGTCGGGTGGCAACCAGCAGAAGGTCGCGCTCGCCAAGCTGCTCTCGGTCTGTCCGAAGGCGATCATCCTGGACGAGCCGACGCGCGGCGTCGATATCGGCGCCAAGGCCGAGATTCACCGCATCCTGCGCGAGCTCGCCAGCGGCGGCACTGGCATCGTCACGATCTCGTCGGAGCTGCCGGAACTGATCGGCCTGTGCGACCGCGTGCTCGTCGTGCATGAGGGCCGCATCGCGGGCGAGGTCTCTGGCGACGATCTCAACGAGGAAACGATCATGCGGCTCGCCTCCGGGCTCAGGATCGAAGGGCAGGAAGCGAGATGAGCGTGGCCAGCGGATTGGACGAAGAGCTGCGCCCGGCCGCGGCGCGGGAAACCGCCGGCGGTGGCTGGCGCAATATCGCCAGAATGCGGGAGTTCGGCCTCGTGCTGATCATCCTGGCGCTGTGCGTCGCAATGAGCTTCGCCTCGCCCTATTTCCTGAGCTGGGGCAATATCCGGGCGATGCTGATGTCCTTCTCGATCGAGGGCATCGTCGTGGTCGGCATGACGGTGCTGCTGATCGTCGGGGCGATCGACCTCTCGGTCGGCTCGGTCGTCTGCTTCGCCATGGTGGTCGCCGGCACGGCCTTCCTCGCCGGAATCGATCCCTGGTCGGCGAGTCTGGCGGGTATCGTCGCCAGCGCCCTGATCGGCGTTGCGATGGCCTCCTTTGTCACGCTGATCGGATTGCATTCCTTCATCGTCTCGCTCGCCTTCATGGTGATCGTGCGCGGCCTTTGCCTCGCGATTACCGACGGCCGGCCCCTGTCGCTGTTCTCGCTGCCGGCGAGCTTCAAGTTCATCGGCCAGGGCACGGTGCCGCTCGACCTGCGTTTTCTCGGCTTCGCCCAGGTCTACGACGTCCCGGTCGTCATCCTGACCTTCCTCGTCGTGGTCGTGGTCTTCGACCTGCTGCTGCGCAAGGCGACCGTGTTCCGCAAGGTGTTCTACACCGGCAGCAACGAGAAGGCGGCGCAGTATTCGGGCATCCGGACCAACCGGGTGAAGTTCTTCTGCATCGTGTTGTGCTCGACCCTCTCCGGCGTCGCCGGCGTGCTCTACATGGCCCGTTTTGGCGCCGCGCCACCGACCTTCGGCGTCGGCATGGAGCTCAACATCATCGCTGCGGCGGTGATCGGCGGCGCCAGTCTCAAGGGCGGCTCCGGCACCATTCTGGGTGCGATCCTCGGCATCGCCCTGCTCTCGGTGGTGTCGAGCTCGCTGACCCTGCTCGACGTGCCGCCGGTCTGGCAGGACGTGATCCGTGGTGTGATCCTGCTCGCGGCCGTGACGATCGACCACCTCCTCCACACCCGCAAGCGCGCCCGCGGCGCCGTCCGCGCCGGTTGAACGAGCTCGTCATGGCCTCCCATTCCAACGACGATTTCGAGCGGCTGCGGAAGATCCACCGTGTGCTGGTGATGCATTACGTCGAGGGCCTGAGCCAGGCCGAGATCGCCAAGCGCACCGGCCTCTCCCATCCGACCGTCAACCGGCTGGTCAAGGAAGGGCACGAGCGCGGCTATGTGCAGATCTCGGTGCGTTCGCCCCTGCAATCGCTGTTCGCGCTCGAGGAGCAGCTTGCGGCGGCGGGCGCGCTGAAGGAAGCGATCGTCACGCCCACGGTCTCGGACCAGGAAGAGGTCAACCTGACCACGGTCGGCCGGGCCGCGGCCGAATTCCTGCTCTCGAACCTTCGCGATGGCGACACGATCTGCGTCTCCGGCGGACGCGGTGTCGATGCGGTGATCCAGGCGCTAGCGCCGAACCGGGCCTATGACGTCACTGTCGTGCCGGCGACCGGCGGCATCCAGGGCGAATACTTCACCGATGTGAACCATCTGGCGGCGCAGCTCGCCCACAAGCTTCAGGGCAAGGCCTTCCAGATCCACGCCCCGGTCTTCGCCGCCTCCCGCGAGGAGCGCGACGTCTTGCTCTCGCTGCAGTCGGTGCGCGAGGTCCTGGCCCGTGCCCGCGACGCGGCGATCGCGGTCACCGGCATCGGCTCGGTTCTCGCCGACCGCTCGACCTATCTCAGCCTGCGCGCCACCGGCTCCGGTGCCGAGAGCGAGCTGGCGCGGCTCGACGCGGCCGGCGAGCTCGTCGCGCATCTGCTCGACCGCCGCGGCCGGCTTTGCGACTACCCGCTCAACGAGCGCGTGATCGGCCTGACGCTCGACGAGCTCAAGGCGATCCCGCTGGCGATCGGCGTCTGCGCGGGGGCCCGCAAGGCGGCTCCCGCCGCCAGCGTCCTGCGCGGCGGCTTCCTCGACGTGCTGGCGACCGACGAGGCCACCGGCAATGCGATCACCGATGTCCTGAAGGATGAGACCCATGGCAACTGACCAGCAATCACGCCCGATGGGCAAGAGCGCGGTGAGCGCGAGCGCCATCGGCCTCGGCACCTGGGCGATGGGCGGCTGGATGTGGGGCGGCACCGACGAGGCCAAGGCGGTCGAGGCGATCCGCGCCTCGCTCGACGCCGGCGTCAGCCTGATCGACACCGCTCCGGCCTACGGCCTCGGCAAATCCGAGGAGATCGTCGGCGAAGCCATTGCTGGCCGGCGTTCCGAGGTCGTGCTCGCGACGAAATGCGGCCTCGTCTGGCACACCGACAAGGGCAATCACTTCTTCGACGAGCACGGCAAGCGCGTCCATCGCCATCTCGGGCGCGACTCCATCCTGCACGAGGTCGAGCAGAGCCTGCGCCGCCTGCGCACGGACTATATCGATCTCTACATCACCCATTGGCAGGACCCGACGACGCCAGTCGCCGAGACCATGGCCACGCTGCTGGAGCTGAAGCAGCAGGGCACGATCCGGGCGATCGGGGTGAGCAATGTCAGCCCCGAAGAATTGAAGGCCTATCTCGCCGTAGGCCCGGTCGACGCCATCCAGGAGCGCTACAACATGCTCGATCGCGAGATCGAGACGACCCTGCTGCCGATTTGCCGGACGCATGATGTCGCGACGCTGAGCTATTCCTCGCTGGCGCTCGGCCTGCTCTCCGGCAAGATCGGGCCGGACCGCGTCTTCTCCGGCGACGACCTGCGCAAGGGCGATCCGCGTTTTTCGCCCGAGAGCCTGAAACGTATCGCCACCTTCCTCGCCGAGGTCGCTCCGATCGCGGCGGCTCATGATGCGACTGTCGCCCAGCTCGTGATCGCCTGGACCATCGCCCAGCCCGGCATCACTTACGCCCTCTGCGGCGCTCGTGACCGGACGCAGGCCGTCGAGAATGCCGGCGCCGGCAGGATCGCACTGTCGGCTGCCGAGCTGCGGCGCATCGACGAGGCGATCGCGCGACATCTCGGCAAGACTGCCTGAGAAGCACCCAGAGATCGTCATGGCCCAGGATCGTGCAGAGCGGATCGGCGCCTTGCGCCGCAAGGGGCGTGCCCAGGTGCTCGTCGTCGGCGGCGGCATCAACGGTATCAGCACCTTCCGCGAGCTCGCGCTCAACGGCGTCGATGTCGTGCTGGTCGAGCGCGGCGACTTCATGAGCGGGGCGAGCTCGGCGCCCTCGCGCATGATCCATGGCGGCCTGCGCTACATGGAGAACGGTGAGTTCGCGCTGGTCCGGGAATCGCTACGCGAGCGCAATCTGCTGCTGGCCAATGCGCCGCACCTCGTCAGCCCGCTGCCGACGCTGATCCCGGTGGTCGACCGCTTCTCCGGCTTGATCGGCGCCGTGCGCCGCTTCCTCGGCGGGGCGGAAACGGCGGGCGCGCGCGGCGCGCTGATCATCAAGCTCGGGCTCGCGCTCTACGACCTCTATGCCGGGCGCGACAGCGGCGTGCCGCGCCATAGCTTCTTCAGCCGCCGCGAGACACGGCGGCGCTGGCCGGCGCTGCGCTCCGACATCGTCGGCAGCGCGCTCTATTACGATGCCAGGATCAGCCATCCCGAGCGGCTCGGCATCGAGCTCATCCTCGACAGCGAACAGGCTTCCCCCGAGGCTCTGGCGCTCAACCATCTCGGTCTCGTCGGGCTGGAGCCGGGCGGCGCCGTGCTCCAGGACAGCCTGAGCGGCGAACGCCTCACGCTCGACGCCGAGATCATCGTCAACGCGACCGGCGCCTGGATCGACCTGACCAATCAGGAGCTGGCTAGTCGGGCACCGCGCCTGATAGGCGGCACCAAGGGCTCGCATCTCGTCATCGCCAATCGCCGGCTCTTTGATGCGATTGGCGAGACGATGATCTATTTCGCCAATCGTGAAGGCCGCGTCTGCATCCTGTTCCGCCATCTCGGCCAGGTTCTGGCGGGCTCGACCGATATCAGTGTCGAGACGCCGGATGGGGTGCGCTGCGAGCCTGACGAGGCCGCCTATATCCTAGCCTCGATCGCCGAGGTCTTTCCGGACATCGCGATCGCCCCGGACGAGCTGATCTATCGCTTCTCCGGCGTACGGCCGCTGCCGCGCAGCGACCACAGCCTCACCGCCAGCATCTCGCGCGACCATAGCTGCGAGTGGCTCGAGTCGGCAGCCGGCGCGGCCCGGCCGGTGCTCAATCTGGTCGGCGGCAAATGGACGACCTTCCGCGCCTTCGGCGCCGCAGCGGCCGACATGGTCCTCGCCAGGCTGGAACGTCCGCGCCGGACGGCCACCGAGCACAGCGCGATCGGCGGTGGCCGCGACTATCCGGCAAACGCGCATCGACAGGCCTGGATCGAGCGCGCCGCCCAAACGGCGGGGCTGCCTCCGCAGGCGGCGCAGCGCCTGCTGGCGCGCTACGGCACGCGAGCAGCTGGGTACGCACACACGTTGTCCGGAGGCGGCGACGAGCCGCTCCGCTCCCTGCCGGCCTATGGCCATCGCGAGATCGTCTGGATCATCGACCGGGAGCGTCCGGAGACATTGGCCGATCTCGTCCTGCGCCGTCTGACCATCGCCTTCACCGGCGAGCTCTCGCATGCCGCGGTGATCGAGCTCTCGCAGCTCATGGCGGGGGCCCGCGACTGGGACGAGCGCCGGCGCGTCGCGGAATGCGCAGCGCTCTTTACTGAACTCAACACCAATCACGGTGTCGACGAAGCGATGCTTCGCCGGCGCGATGCTGACCAAGGGAACAGCGATGTACGATTCGAAGAAAGTCCGCATGAACCGGCTGTTCCACAACGGCAGGTGTCTTGACGTCGCGATCGATCACGGCGTCTGCAACGAGCCCTCCTTCCTCGACGGGCTCGAGAATATGGCAGGGATCGTCGATGTGCTGGCCGAAGCCGGCCCCGACGCGATCCAGATGAATTACGGCCAGGCCGACCTGCTGCAGGGACGGCCCGGCAAGGACAAGCCCGCGCTGGTCATGCGCATCGACATGGGCAACCCCTATAATGCGCTGCGCCATCGCGAGATGTGGGCGGTGCTGCAGAATGCGCATGATCCGGTCGTGCCGGCCTTGAAGCTCGATGCCGCCTGCGTCGTGGTCAACCTGTTCATGCTGCCGGACGAGCCGGCGCTGTTCCGGCAATGCGTCGAGAACATCGCCCGGGTCCGACAGGATTGCGAGCGCTACGGCATGCCGCTGATGATCGAGCCGCTGGTGATGCAACCCAATAGCGGACGCGGCGGCTATCTCGTCGATGGCGATGCCCAGAAGATCGTCACGCTGGTGCGCCTCGCCCGCGAGATGGGCGCCGACATCATCAAGGCCGATCCCACCACCGATCCGGCCGAGTTCGGCCGCGTCGTCGAGGCGGCCCGCTGCCCGGTTCTGGTGCGCGGCGGCGGCAAGGCCGATCTGCGCCAGGTCTTCGCCAACTCCCATGCGCTGATGCAGCAGGGCGCGCATGGCATGGTCTATGGCCGCAACATCTATCAGCATGCCTCGCCGAGCCGGGTGGTCCGGGCGCTGATGGCGATGATTCATGACGGCGCCAACGATGAAGCCGCCTGGCGGATCTATGAGGAGCGCGGATGAGCGAGCTGCTTCTCGGCCTCGACGCCGGCAACACCGTCGTCAAGGCGGTGCTGTTCGACCAAAGCGGCAAAGTGGTCGGCAAGGCGGCCCGCGACGGCCGTTCGAGCAAGCCGGAGCCCGGCCATGTCGAGCGCGAGATCGGCGAGCTCTGGGACAATGCCGGCGAGGTGATCGCCGGCTGCCTGCGCGACGCCGGGGCCACTGGCCGCGACATCGCCGCCGTCGGCACTGCCGGCCATGGCAACGGCCTCTATCTGCTCGACAAACAGCGGGGGCCACTCCTCGGCATCCAGTCGCTCGACACGCGCGCCGCCGGGCTGGCAGCCGAGTGGCGGGCCGATGGCACCGCGGCAACGCTCTACCCGCTCTGCCTGCAAAAGCCCTGGCCGTCGCAGACGGCGACGCTGCTTGCCTGGGTCAAGCGCAACCGGCCGGAGATTTATGCGCGGGCCGGCACCGCCTTCCTGTGCAAGGACGCGCTGACCTACATGCTCACCGGCGAGCGCGTGAGCGACTATTCCGACATGAGCGGCTGCGGGCTGATGCGTTTGCCCGAGCGCGACTACGATACCGAGTTGCTCACAGCCTATGGCCTTGCCGACGCACGAGCATTGCTGCCGCCGCTCGTGCAGTCCGATGCGATCGCCGGAAGCGTGACGGAGAACGCGGCCCGGCGGACAGGGCTTGCAGCCGGTACGCCGGTCGCAGCCGGCTTCTTCGACATCGTCGCCAGCTCCGTCGGCGCCGGAGCGGCCGAGCCCGGGCAGGCCGCGATCGTAGTCGGAACCTGGGGCATCAACCAGATCATCCTCGACCGACCGCTGGTCGACGAACGCATCTTCCATGCCTGCACCTGGCGGCCGGATCGCTATGTCGCGGTCGAATCCAGCGCCACCTCGGCGGTCAATCTCGAATGGTTCGTACACGAGATTCTGGGGGAGCACGGCCCGGATGCTTTCGCACGCTGCAGCGAGCTCGTCGCCTCGGTGAGGCCGAGCGCCGACAGCCCGCTCTTTCATCCCTTTCTCTACGGTTCTGGAACCGAGCCGAAGGCGCGAGCCGCCTTCCTCGGCCTCGCCGGCTGGCATGACCGGGCGCAGATGCTGCATGCGCTCTTCGAGGGCGTCGTCTTCGAGCATCGCCGCCATATCGATCGCCTGCGCGCTGCCGGGGTCAGCTTCGACCGTGCGGTGCTCTCCGGCGGAGGCTCGCGCAGCGTGGCCTGGTGCCAGATGTTTGCCGATGGTCTCGGTGTGCCGGTCACGGTCGCCGAATGCGAGGAGACCGGTGCGCTCGGCGCGGCAATCGCCGCCGGCGTCGCTGCCGGCCTGTTCGGGGACATCGAGGCCGGCGTCGCCGAGATGGTTAAGCCCAGGCGCAGCTTCGTGCCGAACCGCCCGGACGGGAGGTTGAGGGATGCGCGCTACCGGCTCTACGACGAGCTTGCTACAACCTTGGCAGCGCAATGGCAGCGTTATCGATCGGAGGTCGCGTGAGCGCCCGACGCCATCTCGGCTCCTGGGATTACGTCATCGTCGGCGCCGGGTCGGCGGGTTGCGTGCTGGCCAACCGCCTCAGCGCCGATCCGAAGAAGCGCGTGCTGCTGCTCGAGGCCGGCGGCTCGGACAATTACCACTGGATCCATATTCCGGTCGGCTACCTCTACTGCATGGGCAATCCCCGGACCGACTGGGGCTACAAGACCGCCGAAGAGAAGGGCCTCAACGGCCGCTCGCTCGCTTATCCGCGCGGCAAGGTGCTGGGCGGCTGCTCCTCGATCAACGGCATGATCTACATGCGTGGCCAGGCCGCCGACTACGATGGTTGGCGCCAGCTCGGCAATCCCGGCTGGGGCTGGGACGAGGTCCTGCCGCTGTTCCGCAAATCGGAGCGGCATCACAATCTGGCCGGACCGTTCCATGGCCAGGAGGGCGAACTACGGGTCGAGCGCCAGCGCCTGTCCTGGCCGATTCTCGATGCCGTACGCGAGGCCGCCGAGGAGATCGGCGTGCCGAAGATCGACGATTTCAATGCCGGCGACAATTTCGGCTCGGCCTATTTCGAGGTGAACCAGAAAGCCGGCTTCCGCTTCAACGCGGTGCGCGCCTTCCTGAGCCCGGTGCGCAGCCGCGGCAACCTGACAGTGCTGACCAGGGCGCAGGCCGAGCGCATCATCTTCTCCGGCAAGCGCGCCAGCGGGCTCGAGCTGCGGCTCAAGGGTGAGCCCGTACAGGTCGACGCCGCCGGCGAACTCGTCCTCTCGGCTGGCGCGATCGGCTCGCCGCAATTGCTGCAGCTCTCCGGTATCGGGCCGGGCGCGCTGCTGTCGCAGCACGGCATACCAGTCCGACACGAGCTGGCCGGCGTCGGCGAGAACCTGCAGGACCATCTCCAGATCCGCACCGTCTTCAGGATCACCGGTGCAAGGACGCTGAACGAGCGCCAGGCGAGCCTGTTCGGCAAGGCCGGCATTGCGCTCGAATATGCGTTGCGCCGCTCCGGCCCGATGGCGATGGCGCCGAGCCAGCTCGGCATCTTCATGCGCTCGGACGAGCGCTTCGCCACGCCGAACATCGAATTTCATGTCCAGCCGCTCTCATTGGAGCGCTTCGGCCAGCCCCTCGACGCCTTTCCGGCGATCACGGTCTCGGTCTGCAATCTCCGCCCGGATTCGCGCGGCCAAGTCCGGATCGTTTCGGCCGATCCGTTCGCCCATCCCAGCATTGCGCCGAATTATCTCTCGACCGAGAGCGACCGCGAGGTCGCAGCCGCCTCGATCACGGCGGCGCGCCGCCTGATGGCGACGCGGCGGATGCAGACGTTCCGCCCGGAAGAACTCAAGCCCGGCGCGAGCATCCAAAATCCCACCGAGCTGGCGCAGGCGGCGGGCGACATCGCCACCACGATCTTCCACCCGGTCGGCACCGCGAAGATGGGCACCGACCCGATGGCCGTCGTCGATCCGGAACTGCGCGTGCACGGGCTTGCGGGCCTGCGCGTCGTCGACTGCTCGATCATGCCGACGATCGTCTCGGGCAACACCCATGCGCCGGCGGTGATGATCGCCGAGAAGGCGGCGCAGCTGATGGCCTGACCTTCCGCTCGGCGAGGGAGCCGGGATGTCAGACCTGCCGCCCGTGAGTGCCCCGAACCAGATGGGGATGGCTTCCTGTCCCGGCGCTGCGGCGCCACAGTGGTGCTGTCTCGCAGCACGAGCTTGTATCGATCACGACTGTCGATATCGGCCCGGCCCAGAATATCTTCCACGTGCACGTCTTCGAGCGAACAGGAGAGGTCCTTCCCCGACGAGCGCTGAGGCGAGCTCAGGCGCCGTTCGCTTATCGCGTGAGGCACCACCGGCCTTCCGCTCGGCGGCGGGCGTCACCACTTCTTTCCAGCAGGTCCTTCAGCGCGACGGTGTCCAGCATCGCATCGGCCAGCGTTCGCTTGAGCTTGCTGGTCTCATCCTCCAGCGACCGCAGGCGCCGGGCCTCGGACACGTCCCTCCCGCCAAATTTCGTCTTGAACCTGTAGAAGGTCGCCGAGGAGACGCCGTGCTTGCGACGGCCGTCGCCGCTCCGGCCTCCTGCTCCTTCAACATCCCGATGATCCGCTCTTCCGGGAACCGCGGGAGACACATCGTCCGTCTCCTTCAGTAACGGACTCTACCCAAATCTGGAGGAGGATCAGGGTCTCAGGTCACCGCCCAAATAGTGCAGCGCCTCTGCGGTTGGTTAACTGAACATATACTCAGGCGCCGATTCCACCGAGCGAGCGCCGAGGGCTTTAGTCCACCCGTGTCAACTAATTATCGACGATTGCCTTGCTAGGGTGTCAGGCCGGTCAAGGAGCTGGGGCTCGGATTCGATACTGATGAAGACGTGGGCTTCCAAGACGGTCCTCTATGATCCTGAGCTTCGCAGCGTCATGGTGCGTGCGCTCTATGGCACGCCTTTGGCAATCCCGATCGGGATGACGATCGCAACGATAGTGATCGCAGCTTGCGCTGCCATCACCGGCGACGCCGCCTTCGCTCTGCTCAGCGCCGTCATGGGTTGCGTTGGCGCATTCCGCCTGGGAACCCAGATTCTCTATCGACAGAAACAAACGTCATTCTCCACGGCGGTGTTCGAGCGTCTGGCTTATGCCGGTGCTTGGGCGACCGCCCTCACGATGAGCTGCTTCGGCGCCTATGCCGTCACCGCTCACGCTGACGACCGGATCGTGACATTGGCGGTTGCGCAGACCATCGGCTACATCGCCGGTATTGCGGGCCGTAATAGCTCCCGCCCGTTCATCACGAATGTCCAGGTCACTTTCGCGGCGCTGCCCTTCGCCGGCGCGCTGATTGCTTCTCAAATCCCTGCGTTCGTCGTTATCGCAGGCGCGCTGTTGATGACCGTTGTGCTGACGATCTCGTCCTCGGAGGTCATACACCGCGTGTTCCTATCGAATTTTCGCACAACACGCGATCTTAAGACCATCGCGACGACCGACAGCATCACGTCGCTTCTCAACAGGCGCGGGTTCATCGAGGAAGTGGAGGAGCGGCTTTCATCGGGAAGACGAACCTACCTCCTGTCAGTGGACGTCGATGACTTCAAAACAGTCAACGACACGCTGGGCCATGACGTCGGCGATGCCCTGCTGTCTCTGGTCGCCGCTCGCATCTCGTCGGTTCTGGAGTCCAGCGAAAAAGCCGCGCGAATCGGCGGCGACGAGTTCATGATCGTCTCCGATCGCACCAGCAAAGATGTTGCCGAGCTGGCCGCGCTGGTGGTTAGCTTGTTCGCAGATCCCATAAGCGTCGGCAAAGCCACTCTCTCGGTTTCCGTCAGCATCGGTCTTACCAATGCGACCGGCGAATCGATCGAACGTTCACTCAAGCACTGCGACCTGGCTCTCTACAAGGCGAAGGCTGAAGGGAAAAACCGCTGGCTGTCCTATGTGCCAGAGTTGAGCGAAGCCTATGATCGTCGGATCGAGCTGGAGCAGGACTTGGCCAAGGCCATCGTCGAAGGTCAGTTCGAGCTCCATTTCCAGCCGATCTATAGCCCGCGCGGTCGAACGATCTTGTTGTGTGAGGCGTTGATGCGCTGGCGGCATCCAACGCGCGGCTCGGTCAGCCCTTCGGAATTCATCCCCCTTGCCGAGCAGAACGGGCTAATCAAGAGCCTCGGCTCTTTTGCGATCGAGCAGGCGCTGAAGGCAGCGATCAGCTGGCCGCAGCCGGTCGGCGTCAGTGTCAACGTATCCGCCAAGCAGTTCCACCGGGATCATGATCTCGTCGGCGTCATCGAGGACGCGCTGCGGCGGACCGGGGTTGCGCCTCACCGGGTGACGATCGAGGTCACTGAGACGACGCTCGCGGAGGACAAGGACTTCGTGATCGCGACGCTGCACCGAATTCGCGCGCTGGGCGTGAAGGTGGCTCTGGACGATTTCGGCACGGGATACTCGTCGCTGAGCTACTTTGCCGAGCTCCCGATCGACATGCTGAAGATCGACCGGGCCTTCGTCGGCAGCATCGCCACGAGCACCAAGGCGAGAGCGCTGATGCGGGCAATCACAGGTCTGGCGGGCGATTTGAACGTGCCGATGATCGTCGAGGGCGTGGAGACGCCAGAGCAGTTCGAAGCGGTGACGCGCTTTGCCCCTTATGGCGTTCAGGGCTTCCTGTTCGCGCGGCCAATGCCGAAGGAGGATATCGATCCGATCATCGATCGGCGCGTCGCGCTTCCTGCTATCGACCGGCCTTCCACAACCACCGCTAAAAAGGGTCGTTCCTCCGCAGCCTAAACAGGATATGTTCTGTTTCCTAGCAACGGGAGCCAGGGCGCTATGGCTGGCGTGGGCGTCAAAGATCTCCTATCCGCCGATGATATCGACGAATCGGATCTGTTCGACGTCTTGAGCAAGGCTGCGGCAATTGCCGACGGAAAGTTGCCCGCACGGACAAGGCCCAGGATGATCGGCCTTTTCTTCGAGCAGGAAAGCACGAGGACCAGGATAGGGTTCGACGTGGCGGCCTCCCGACTCCGTCATCATATCGTCGATATCTCCGCTTCGCCGGGCAGCCGGCTCGGCAAGGCTCAAGGCGAAGACCTCGAGGATCACATCCGGACGATCTCGGAGTACTGCGACCTGATCGTCGCCAGGACTGAACATGTCGCGACCGTCGAAGAGATCGCGCGCCTGACGCACCTTCCCGTGGTCAATGGTGGCAACGGAATCGGCGAGCACCCGACCCAAGCCCTGGTCGATCTCTTCACGATCGAGCGACGCCTCGGAGATGTCAGGGGGCTGTCGGTGGCGCTGTCGTGCGATCCGACGGCCCGTCATGCCCTCTCCTTCATGAAGCTGCTCGCCTTGCGCCCCCCACGGCGCTTCACACTTTGCCTTGCACCTGAGACGAAATTATCCAACGTCGCTGCGGCTGCGATTGATGATTTGAGGCGTTGCGGCACGATTATCGATAGAGTGGACAACGTAGAGGCCACGTTGGATCATGATGTTCTCTCGATCCAGACTCAGAGAGCGTCCAGTATTATCAGCGGACGTATTGGCGAGATGGATACCGCTCAAAAGATTGAAGACGAGAAATTTACTTTGACGGCCGAGAAGGTCCTTAGAAATCGGTCGAAGACGATGATTATGAATCCCCTGCCGCGGCATTCCGAGACCGACAAGTCATGCGACAGCCTCCCGAACGCCGCGTACTTCGACCAGGTGCGGCTGTCGGTTCCGATTCGGATGGCGGTTCTCAGCCGCATGCTCGCGGGCCGGCGCTGGGCGGGGCGATCTCCTTCGCGTTCGCAGCCTGGATGGCCGGAAACGTCTTCGCCTATTTCCTCCTCGCTGTCGCGATCCGTCAACTAAAGCTCGACCTCTCGTATCCGGAAATTCTCGCCATACGCTCGGCCGGTGGGTTGGCGATCGGTCTCGCCCTGGGTTGGCGCGACCGCAAGCTGTTTCGCGAGGTCTGGCGCTCGCGCCTGCCGCTGCATCTGGCTCGGAGCGCCCTGCATGCCATGGGCGCGATCGCGGTGGTCTGGAGTGTCGCTAATCTGCCGCTGGGCCTGGTGGCGAGCATCGAGTTCAGTGGACCCTTGTTCGCGGCCGCCATCGGCGCCTTCGCTTTCCGGACGCGGCCGGCGCGCTTCGCATGGATCGGATTTGGCCTGATTTTCGCCGGAGCGGCGGCGATCGTGTTTCAATATATGGATGTGATCGGCTTCGCGATCATCATTCCATTTGCGGGCGTCGGCATTCTGACCTGCACAAATATCATGTTGGGAGTTCTGAGCGAAAGACAATCTACACGTTCAATATTGTTTCTGATGAATATCATACAGCTCGCAATCTTCGTAGCGTTGAGCATAGTGGGATCCGAGGCACTCAAGCTTCCATCTTCGGCCCTGACGACGACCACGCTCTTCGCGCACGGGACGGCTACACTGCTGTTTGCGGTCGTTCTGATGGCTGTTTCTGGCTATATGACGCAAGCGTCACTCAGCCAGGCAACGCGCCATGGCACCGCCGTCCAGGTCGCCGCCCTGGACACGTTGCGAATTCCAGCGCTCGCGGGCGCCGGCGCGCTACTGTTTGGCGAGCCACTCAATCAAAGTCTGGTAATTCCAAGCGCGATCATCATGTGCGGAGCCATCTTGACTGCATATTTGGATCGGTCAAAGCGAGGGTAGTGCGCTAGTTCAGTCCTATATTGTAATAGAGCCCTTGGGAACCTTAATCGTCCGCGCGGGATTGCTCGTTGGCGGAACGCCCCACTCCTATTGCAGCCTCGAACACATGCCGAAATATCACAAGCTCGCGGCGCACGGTGGCCGGCTTCACGCCTTTGAGCCGTGTATCTCTATAATGAGCCACACTGGCTCCTGAGAGACTTCCTAGGTGCTCCTGAAAGCGCTTGGACACCGCGTCAGTTAAAAAGGAGGCTCAGGGGCCGCTCTGAATCGCCGCGCCGATCGCTTTCCTGCAGGCGGGTATCGATGCTGTCATTGTTCGCAAGTCAAGACCTTCTTACCGCAGGAATTGCTCGAACTCCGGGCCGTTGTCTGAACGCACATGCCAGCACGTCGCGCAGGATGAAGAGGTCCGAGAGGACGTCGATGACATCGGTCGACCTGAGCCTGCGATCGATGCGGACCGTCAGGCATTCCCGAGTGGACCCCTCGGTCACGTCCGCGCAAACGCGAAGCGTTTGTCGCGAGCAAGCTATAAGGCTGGAGCGGCACCAAGCGGCGGCACCAAGCGGTTGACCTTCGCGCTCAAAGGTCTGTTCGAGGAAGGCCACTTGGAGTCGGCTACTGGCGCATTGCTCCTCTCCACGGCGATCACACCGACGAGACAGTGGCGACATGACATGCAACGCTTCTCGCCGGTTTCAATCGCGACGCGGCCAGCACGGGACGCTCGCTGCGGCAACGGTCGACGGCAAGGGGGCAGCGAGGATTGAAGGCGCAGCCCGTTGGCGGGGCGAGCGGATTGGGAAGTTCGCCTTGGATTCCGGCCTTGCCCTGCCCGCGGCGCTTGCCCGGAACCGCAGCGAGCAGCATCTGCGTATAGGGATGCTGCGGAGCCTCGAACAGCTCCTGCGCCGGTGCGACTTCGACCAGCCGGCCAAGATACATAACGCCGACCCGATCGGCGAAATGGCGGACCGCGGCGAG
Organism: Methylobacterium sp.; assembly: GCA_013823325.1. Classification (GTDB taxonomy): domain Bacteria; phylum Pseudomonadota; class Alphaproteobacteria; order Rhizobiales; family Beijerinckiaceae; genus Allobosea; species Allobosea vestrisii. Next base: position 18,300 of record PNLY01000004.1, on the reverse strand, counting down.
GTTGTGCGAAATGAAAAGGCTGGTCAGCCCCTCGCTCTGTTCGCGCAGCTCGCACATCAGATTGAGGATCTGGGCTTGGACCGAGACATCGAGCGCCGATGTCGGCTCGTCGCAGACCAGGAAAGCCGGCGCCGTCGCGATCGCGCGCGCGATCGCGATCCGCTGGCGCTGCCCGCCCGAGAACTGATGCGGATATTTGGCGAGATCGTCTTGCGAAAGGCCGACCTTCACCAGCAACTCTCCCACCTGCTCGTTGATCGCACTTTGAGAGAGATCGCCCTGTCCTTCACGGATCGGCTCGGCGACGATGTCGCGGACGCGCCAGCGCCCGTTCAGGCTCGTATAGGGGTCCTGGAAGATCATCTGCATGCTGCGGCGCAGCTTCGCCGGACGGTCGGACACCGACGGGGCGAGCGGTTGGCTGTCGAAGCGAATGATCCCGGCGCTGGGGCGCTCCAGCCCCATCACGGTCCGCGCGAAGGTTGACTTGCCGCAACCGGATTCACCGACCAGGGCGAGCGTCTCGCCTCTCGCGATCGTCAGGCTGACATCGTCGACTGCGTGAACGATCGGTGCCTTGCCCGCAAGCCGCCGAAACAGCGGCGTTCCCTGTTGAAACGACTTGCTCAGCCCCTCGACGACCAGCATCGACCCGGGGCCCGGATCCTGTGGCTCAACGGTCATGGCCGTGCCTCCGCAGCGGAGCTGCGGCCGATCGAGACGGTAGAGCTCCAGGAGCGGTTCGGAAAGTGACAAGCGACATCGCGCATCGAAACCCCGAGCAATGGGGTGTTACCGCGCCGGCAAATTTCCTGGGCCCGCGGGCAGCGTGGATGATAGGCGCAGCCCTCAGGCACGGCCGCCGGGCGCGGCATCGCGCCCGGAATTTGCCAGAGCCGCGGCTCGCGCGGGGCATCCAGCGCCGGTATCGAGCGGAGCAGTCCCTCCGTATACGGGTGGGCCGGACGTTCCAGGACATCGTCGACGCTGCCGATCTCGACGATGCGCCCGGCATACATCACGCCGACCCGATCGCAGATCTCGGCGACCACGCCCATGTCGTGAGTGACCAGCATCACCGCCGTGCCGCGCGCGTCGCAGAGTTCGCGGAAGAGCGCGAGAACCTGGGCTTGGACCGAAACATCCAGCGCGGTGGTCGGCTCGTCGGCGATCAGCAAGTCCGGCTCCCCCGCCATCGCCAAGGCGAGCACGACGCGCTGTCGCATGCCGCCCGAGAACTGATGCGGATACTGGGACAGTCGCCGGGCAGCCGCCGGAACCCCGACCGAATCGAGCAGGGAGGCGGCATGGTCCCGCGCCTGCCTCCGCGACAGCCGGCGATGCGTCCTGATCGTTTCCACCAACTGCTCTCCCACCGTCATGAGCGGGTCGAGCGCCGTCATCGGATCCTGGAAGACGGCGCCGATCCGCGAGCCTCGGAGAACGCGAATCTCGGCCTCGGGCAACCGATCGATGCGCTGCCCGGAGAAGCGGATCTCGCCACCGCTAATCCGTCCTCCGCCGGCGAGAAGCCCGAGCACGGCGGCGCCGGTCAGCGACTTGCCGGCTCCCGACTCGCCGACCAGACCAAGGATCTCTCCCGCGGCAATGTCGAGCGACACGCCGCGAAGCGTCTGCAGCGGGGGACGATCGGCACGCGGCGATACGAATTCCACCTTGAGGTCACGGACCTCCAGCACAGGCTGCGACATGCTCGCGCCCCTTATCCAAGTCTGGGATTCGTGGCGTCGCGCAGCCAATCACCGAGGAGATTGGTCGCGAACACGATGGCGACCAGCGTCAAGCCGGGAAACACCGCGACCCACCAGGAGCCCGAGAAGAGATAGTCGTTGCCGATGCGCACGAGCGTTCCGAGCGAGGGCTCCGTGGCGGGAACGCCGACGCCGAGATAAGAGAGGGTCGACTCGGTCACGATGGCGGTGGCGATCTGGACCGTCGCGAGGACGAGCGACGGGCCGGCGACGTTCGGCAGCACGTGCTTCAGCGCGATCTTCAGCGTCGAAGTGCCGCTCAGCCGCGCCGCCTGCACATAATCCTTGTCACATTCGACCAGGGTAACGCCGCGAATCGTCCGGGCATACTGGACCCAGCCGGCGAGCGCGATCGAGCAGACGATCACGACCACCGACATCTCGGCAACGACATGGTGCGGCAGCGCAGCCCGCGCGATCCCGTCGGCCAGGAAGGCTATGAGGAGCGCCGGGAACGAGAGCTGGATATCGGCGATGCGCATGACGATCGCGTCGAGCGGCCCCCTTAAAAAGCCAGCTATCAGGCCGATGGAGACGCCGACCGCCATCGACAGCGTCACCGACGCAAGCGCGACGACGAGCGACAGGCGCAGCCCGAGGAGCAAGGTCGAGAGCAGGTCGCGGCCCTGATCGTCGGTGCCGAGGAGATATTTCGCCTGCCCGCCCTCCGCCCAGGCCGGCGGCAGCATCGAATCCAGCAGGTCGACCTGGCGCAAGTCGTAAGGGTCGAACGGCGCGATCAGCGGTGCCAGTAAAGCGATCAGGACGAGAGCCAGGGTCACGATCGCGGCGATCATGGCGAGCTTGTCGCGGCGCAGGTCCTGCATGATCTCCGATCGCAAGAAGGCGACGACGAGAGCGGCGGGACCGGGGCGCGACTTGCGGGCCGCCGAGGCATCTAGCGAGCTCATCCGCGCAACTGCTCCTCGACGATGCCGGCGAAGACCGCCGCGCCCACTGGAATGATCTCGTCGTTGAAATCGTAGGACGGGTTGTGCAGCGGCGTCGGATTGCCGGTCCCCAGGCGGAAGTAGGCACCCGGCCGCTCCAGCAGCATGAAGGAGAAATCCTCCGAGCCCATGCTCGGTTCGAGGTCGAGAAAGACCCGCTCCTCGCCGACGATGGCCCTGGCCACGTTTTCGACCAGTCTCGCCTCGTCGGGGGAATTGACCGTCGGGGGATACAGCGCTTCGTAGGACAATTCGGCCCGGGCGTCGAAGCTCGCGGCCCCGTTCTCGCAGACTTGGCGCAGGCGCCGTTCGAGCACCTCCTGCACCTCTCGGCGATACCATTTGACCATGCCTGAGATGGACAGGCTGTCAGGGACGATGCTCAGCGCCCCTTTCGTCCCGGCCTCGATGTGATGGAGGCCGATGACGCCGCTGTCGAACGGGCTGAGATTGCGCGGCACGATCGACTGGATCCCCATCACGATCTGCGCGGCGGCGGTGATCGGATCGATCGTGTGCTGGGGATGGCCGCCATGGCCGCCCCGTCCGAAGATGCGCAGGCTGAATCGATCGATCCCCGCCATCATCGACCCGCGGTTCAGCCCAACCGCGCCGGCTGGCAGTGACGGCCAGTTGTGCAGCGCGTAGACCGCGTCGGCCGGAAAGCGCTCGAACAAGCCATCCTCGATCATGGCTCGGGCGCCTGCATGCCCCTCTTCACCCGGCTGAAAATAGAGATAGACCGTTCCATTGAAGCGCCGCGTCTGCGCCAGGTAGCGCGCTGCGGCGAGCAGCATCGTCGTATGCCCATCATGGCCGCAGCCATGCATCTTGCCGGGAACGGTCGAGCGATAGGGCGGTTGCGCTTCCTCCTGGATGGGCAGCGCATCCATGTCCGCGCGCAGGCCGACGGCGCCGTTGCCTGGGGGCCCGCTCCCGCGGATCACACCGACAACCCCTGTGCGGCCGACGCCCCGATGCACTTCGTCGACGCCGAAGCGGACCAGAGCATCGGCGACTACATTTGCCGTCCTCACCTCCTCGAAGCCGAGTTCTGGATGGGCGTGGAGATCGCGCCTGATCGCGACATATTCCGCCTGGAAAGGCGCGATTGCTGCGATGATCGGATGAGAAAATTGGTCAGCGAGGGTGTTGGACACGACACTGCCTTGATCAGATTTTGGAACGGACGCGGGGGTCGATCAGCAAATAGAGAAGATCGACGGCGAGGTTGATCGTGACGAAGACCAGCGCGATGAGGCACAGATAAGCCGCCATCACAGGGACGTCCGCGAAGGCCACCGCCTGCGCGAATAGCAAGCCCATGCCAGGCCATTGAAAGACGGTCTCGGTCACCAGCGCGAAGGCAATGATGGATCCGAGCTGGAGGCCGATGATGGTCACCACCGGGACCAGCGCATTGCGCAGGGCATGGCGGAAATAGATCGAGAAGGACGAGAGGCCGCGCGCCCGCGCGAAGTGGATGAAGTCGCTGCGTAGCACCTCCAGCATCTCGCCGCGGACCAGCCGGATGATCAGCGCCAGCTGGAACAGCGCGAGCGTGATCGCCGGCAGGAGCAAATGCCGCCACCCGTCCAGGGTCAGCAGCCCCGTCGACCAGCCGTTACCGAGCGCGACCGTCTCGCCGCGGCCGAAGGAAGGCAGCCAGCCCGCCTCGACGCCGAAGACGAGGATCAGGACCACGCCGATGAAGAAAGTCGGCAGCGAAATCCCGAGCAGCGACAGCGCCATCGCTGCCCTGGCGAGCCAGGATCTTCGCCAGATCGCCGAAACTACACCGAGCGGTACGCCAACGAGCACGGCGAGGGCGCCCGAAACGAAGCTGAGTTCGAGCGTGGCCGGCACGCGTTCGCGCATCAGCTCGCCGACAGGGCGGCCCTGCTTGAGCGACAGGCCGAAGTTCCCCTGCACGGCGCCGGCGACGAAGCGTCCGAACTGAGCATAGAATGGCTGGTCGAGGCCGAGATCGTGCCTGATCTGCTCGCGCTGCTCGGCGGTGGCGTCGACCCCGACCATTTGCGAGACGGGATCGCCGACATAGCGAAAGACCGCGAAGGAGACAAAGGACACCGCCGCCAGCACCAGGGCTGCCTGCAGACAGCGTCGAAGGATGAACATGATCATCGGCAACCCGCCGCTCCCACCCGGCTCATTTCACGGTGAAAAAGCGGAGATTGACGCGGTTATCGTTCTGGACGGCGGTCTCAACCCCGGTTCGGGCGCCCCAGGTGATGCCGGGCTGGTAGAGCGGAATATGGCCGATCTCGCGTTTGTGGATCGTAAGGGCTTGGCTGACGGCCGCCTGGCGCCGTAACGCGTCCGGCTCGTCCTTGACCCGGTTGATGGCGGCGTCGACCTCGGCGTTCGAGTAGTTGCCGACATTCCACTGGCCGGCCCCGCCCTTGTCCGGCGTTTGGACGATGACGTTCAGAGGATTGTAGGCGTCGAAATCGGAAGGTCCGTAACCGAAGAAGCAGAGGCTCGTGTCGCGAGCGCCGATCTTCGCGAAGAACTTGGACGATGGGATTGCGTTCACCGAGGCCCGGATCTCGATCCTGGCCAGCATGGCAGCGAGTGCCTGGCAGACACGCTCCGCGTTGATGTAGCGGTCGTTCGGGCAATCGAGCGTGATCTGGAAGCCCTTCGGATACCCGGCTTCCTCGATCAGCTTGCGCGCGGCTGCGGGGTCGAACTTGAATTCGCGCCGATTGAGGGCGTTGTCGAAGGAGTTGATGTCCGAGGGCAGCACCTCGCCGATTGGTTTGGCGGTGTTGCGCATCAGCCGGGCGTTGATCGCCTCGACGTCGATCACCTGATAGATCGCCTGCCGGACGCGCGCATCCTTGAACGGATTCCTGCCCTTCACATCCGAGTAGAGCAGCTCGTCGCGGTGGAGATCCATGGCGAGAAACATCGCGCGAACCTCGGTACCTTGCAGCACCTTCGCCTTGCCGGAGGCGTTGACCCGGTCGATGTCCTGGATCGGTACCGGATAGGCGAAATCGACCTCGCCCGAGAGCAGGGCGGCGACCCGGGTCGCGTCCGCGCCGATCTTGACGAGGGTCGCCTCAGTGACGGAACGCGGCGCCTTGTCCCACCAGCCCTGATAGGCCTGCAGCACGGTGCGAATGTCGGGCTGGCGCTCGACGAGACGGAACGGGCCGGTCCCGTTGGCACTGCGCGTGGCGAAGTTCTCGGCGTTCTTCTTGAAGTCCGCCGGCGCCGTGGCGCCGTGCCTCTCGGCCCAGGCCTTCGACATGATCCGCAGTTCTGGAAGCGACTGCAGCAGCGCCGGGTTCGGACTGCTCGTCCTGAGTTCGACCGTATTGGCTTCGGCTCCGGCCACGACATCGGTAAGCGACGCTGTGAACACCTTCATGTCGGAGCCTGGAGCCATGGCGCGCTTGAGCGAAAAGACGACGTCCTCGACGCCGAACGGCGTGCCGTCATGGAAGGTGACGCCCTCGCGAAGCTTGAACCGCCAGACGGTCGGGGACGGGTTCGTCCACGACGTTGCGAGCGCGGGCTCGATCCGTGACTCCGCGTCGCGCCGGACGAGCCCCTCGTAGATGTGCTGCAACACGGTCAGGGTCATGCCGTGGTTGAAGGCATGCGGGTCCATCGTCGCCGCATCTTCCTGGGATGCCCATTTGATCGTCGCGGCCTGAGCCGTGGTCGCAGGGGCCGGCAGAGCCGTGGCACAGAGCGCGAGCAGCATGGCCGAGATGCAGCGGCTGGACTTGGAGAGGGCCATCGAGCAGACTCCGGAAGAGTTCACGGGGACCTGCGCCAAACCGGCCCGGAGCTTCGCCAGGCCTTCAAAAACTTAGGCTTCCCCTTTATTGACTCGATCTTCCGGGCGGCTCAGCTTTGTCGCAAATCCATAATTGTTGGCCTCAGGCTCAGTAAAATTTAGCCTTGCTCCGGCAATGCGGCGACTTCCGTCTTTGCCCATTCCCGGAAGATGGCGACCTTTTCCCGGTCCGCGGCCGCTGGAGGCCAGACGAGATGGAAGCCGTAGGGACCGCTGACAGAGAGCGGGCCGAACGGCCGCACCAGCGCGCCGCTCTTCAGATCCTCCCCGGCCAGCGCAGAACTGGCCAGCGCCACGCCCTGTCCTGCCACGGCAGCCTGCAGCGTCATATGCGAGAACGAGAATCGGATGCCGCGTTGCGTATCGATCCCGCCGGCGCCGACTTCCTGCACCCATCGCGTCCAGTCGAGCTGATCGGGGATCCGTGCCTCCCATTCGTCATGGAGCAGAACATGGCCAGCGAGATCCTCGGGCGTGCGCAGCGGCGGTCCCTTGGCGAGCAGCGCCGGGCTGCAAACCGGGTAGAACTCCTCCTGTAGCAGCAGTTCGCTGGTCAGGCCGGGATAGCTGCCCCGTCCAAGGCGAATGGCGATGTCGACCTCCTCGCGCGAGAAATCGGTCAGCGGCACCGAGGCCAGGATGCGGACGTCCAGATCGGGATAGTTGTCGGTCAGCCGGCCAAGGCGCGGGACCAGCCAGCGCGAGACGAAGGAGGGCATCGCGCTGACGGTCAGGGTCTGCGAGGCCTCGATGCGCTGCAGATCGGCGGTGGCTTCGCTCAACTGGTCGAGAATGCTCGCGACGCGCGCCAGATAGCTGCGTCCGCCTTCGGTCAGGACGACGCCGCGCGGCAGCCGACGAAACAGCGGAACGCCGAGCCAGTCCTCCAGCACCTTGACCAGGCGGCCGACGGCATTGGCCGAGACGTTGAGCTCACTGCCAGCTGCATGGAATCCGCCGCGCCGGGCCGCGGCCTCGAATGCCCTGATCGCGTTCAAAGGTGGCAGCCGACGTCGTTCTTGACTCATCTCAGTTGAGCCTCAGCCCCAGATATCTCGATTTGTAGCGCCGGATTGAATGGCAGAAAACGAAGGAAGTTCCAAACAACCCTCACGATATTCGAGCCTATCCACTGTCCGGGCAGGAGCGAGATCGCGTGATGACGAGGCGCCGACCACGTGGACCTGCAAATTCACAGCGCGACCGACAGGGCCGCTCCCGCCAAATATCGCAAGGTCCTCACGCCCTGGGCGGTTCAGGGCAACCTGAACCCGCCGATCATCGAGCGGGGTTCCGGCAGCTTCTTCTTCGACAATCACGGAAAGCGCTATTTGGACCTCACCAGCGGCTATGTCGCCGTATCCCTCGGCCATGGTCATCCGAAGGTGGTCGAGGCCATCCAGCGGCAGGCCGAGAAGCTCTGCTGGACAGCGTCGAGCTATTTCAACGAGGTGCGCGCCGATTATGCCGAGGCGCTGTCACGGATCTCGCCCTGGCCCGAGGAAGGCGCGCGCGCCCATTTCGCCTCGGGCGGTGCCGAGGCCAATGACGACATGGTCAAGATCGCGCGGCTGGTCACCCGTCGTCCCAAGATCCTGTCAGCCTATCGCTCCTATCACGGCAGCACAATCGGCGGCAGCGCGCTGACCGGGGTCGATCGCTGGCGCGACCCCTTCCCGAACATCCCCGGCATCGTTCGGTTCTTTGCACCCTACCCCTACCGATCACCGTTCCACGCCGAGACCGCGGCGCAGGAGACTGCGCGCGCGCTCGATCATGTCGAACGCATTCTCCTGCATGAGGGCGCCGCCAATGTCGCCGCGATCATGCTGGAGCCGATGACCGGATCGAGCGGGCTCGTCGTCTATCCGCCAGGATATCTCGAAGGTTTGCGCACGATCTGCGACCGCCATGGCATCCTACTCGCTTTCGACGAGGTGATGACCGGATTCGGGCGGGTCGGGAAGGCTTTTGCGAGCATCCGCTTCGGCGTCGCGCCCGATCTGCTGTCCTTCGCCAAGGGGGCAAGCTCGTCCTACACTCCGCTCGGCGGCGTTCTCGTCCGTGAGCGACTCGCCCGCTTCTTCGATGCCGAGCTCTTCGATGTCGGCCACACCCATGCCGGCCATGTGCTGGCGGTCGCGGGCGGGCTCGCCGCACTCCAGGTCTATGAGGAGGAAGGCCTGTTCGAGCGCGCGATCGAGATCGAGGCCTGGTTACGAGAGGGTCTCGGCGCCCTGCAGGCGAAGCATGCCGGTGTTGTCGGCGACGTCAGGGGGGCCGGCGCGCTGTTCGGACTCGAACTCATCTCCGATCCTGAGACCAGGGCTCCGCTCGTCGGCTGGCATCATCCGGGCGGCTCCGGGCCGATGAAGCGCTTCTATGCGACTCTGCTCGAGCGCCGCGTTCACGCCTATGGCCGCTACAACATCGTTCTTGTCGCGCCGCCGCTGACGATCGGCCGCGAGGAACTCGCTTTCGGCTTCGATGCGCTCGATCACGCACTCGCGACTCTCGTACCGCGCTCGCACCGCCAGCCCTGAGATCAACGAGGAGAAGACATGGCCATCGCCCGGGAATTCTCGGATATCCGCTACGACAAGCGCGACGGCGTCGCGCGGATCACCATCGACCGCCCCGAGAAGATGAACGCCTTTCGGGCGCAGACCGTCGACGAACTGCTCGCAGCCTTCACCGACGCTGGCGCGGATCGCGAGATCGGCGTCATTGTCCTCGGCGGCGCCGGCGAGCGCGCCTTCTGCACAGGCGGAGACCAGTCAGGCCATGCAGGCAGCTATGGCGGCCGCGGAACGATTGGCCTGCCGATCGACGAGGTCCAGAGCCTGATCCGGGACGTGCCGAAGCCGGTGATCGCGCGCGTGCAGGGCTATGCCATCGGTGGCGGCAATGTCCTCGTCACCGTCTGCGATCTCGCCATCGCCTCGGAACAGGCGGTCTTCGGTCAGGTCGGCCCGAAGGTCGGCTCGGTCGATCCCGGCTTCGGCACCGCCCTTCTGGCCCGCGGCATCGGTGAGAAGCGGGCCCGGGAACTCTGGTTCCTCTGCCGGCGCTACAGCGCCGCGCAGGCACTCGAGATGGGCCTCGTCAACGCCGTCGTGCCGCATGACTGTCTCGACGCCGAGATCGACGCCTGGTGCGCCGAGATTCTCGAGAAGAGCCCGACGGCGCTGGCGATTGCCAAGCGGTCGTTCAATGCCGACAGCGAGAATATCCGTGCGATCGGCTCCCTCGGTTTCGAGGCGCTGGCGCTCTTCTACGCCTCGGCTGAATCCCGCGAGGGCGTCGAGGCCTTCCTTCAGAAGCGCAAGCCGCAGTTTCGCACGCGGGCGGCGCAGCGATGATCCGCGACGAAGCGCTGTTCGCCACGCTGCTCGACACGGTCTCGCGCTTCGTCCGCGAGGTACTGGTGCCGATCGAGGAGCGTGTCGCCCGCGAGGATGCCGTTCCCGCCTCGGTGGTCGAGCAGATGCGCGCGCTCGGCCTGTTCGGCCTGACCATCCCGGAGGAATTCGGCGGCCTCGGCCTGACGGTCGAGGAAGAAGTCGAGGTCGTCCTTGTACTTGGCCGCACGTCGCCGGCCTTCCGGTCGGTGTTCGGCACCAATATCGGCATCGGCTCGCGCAGCCTCATCCTGACAGGCACGGATGAACAGAAATCGCGCTATCTGCCGCGTCTAGCTTCCGGAGACCTCATCGCCTCCTTCGCGCTGACCGAGCCCGAGGCGGGGTCCGACGCCGCGTCGCTGCGCAGTCAGGCCCGGCTGGACGGGGAGGAATGGCTGCTCAACGGCACCAAGCGCTTCATCACCAACGCTTCTCATGCCGGCCTGTTCACCGTTTTCGCCCGAACCGGCGGCGAGGGAGCAGACGGCATCTCCGCGTTTCTCGTCGAGCCGAACGCGCCGGGCTTTTCGCTCGGCCGGCCGGAGCGGAAGATGGGCCAGCAAGGCGCGCCGGTCTGCGACGTCGTGCTGGAGAACTGCCGGGTCCCGCGGGCAAACATTCTCGGCGAGCCCGGCAAGGGCTTCGCGACGGCGATGCGCACGCTCGATCGCGGGCGCGTCCACATCGCCGCGCTCTGCGTCGGCATCGCCGAACGCCTGATCGGGGACATGGCGCGCTATGCGCGCGAGCGCAGGCAATTCGGGCGCCCGATCGCCGATTTTCAGCTGATCCAGGCGATGATCGCCGACTCGCAGGCGGAGGCCTTCGCCGCTCGCTGCATGGTCGTGGAGACGGCCAAGCGGGCCGATGCCGGCGTCACGATGGCAAGGGACGCCTCCTGCTGCAAGCTGTTCGCCAGCGAGATGGTCGGGCGGGTCGCCGACCGCGCCGTCCAGGTTCACGGCGGCGCCGGCTATATCGGCGATTACGGTGTCGAGCGCTTCTATCGCGATGTTCGACTGTTCCGACTCTACGAGGGCACCTCGCAAATCCAGCAGCTGATCATCGCTCGCCATGTGCTCGCGGAGGCGGCGGCATGACGCGCCATGAACCTGCTCGAGCGCTCTGGACCCCGTCCGACGCGACGATCGCGAATGCGCAGATCATGCGTTTCGCGCGCACGGCCGGCTATGCCGATTTCGACGAGCTTCTGCGGCGCTCGGTTGAGGACCCTGCCCGATACTGGGCTGCGATACTCGATTTTCTCGCTATCCGCTGGCAGCAGCCCTATCGGGACTTTCTCGATCTCGCCCAGGGTCCGGCCTTCCCGCGCTGGTTCGTCGGCGGGGCGCTCAATCTCACCGACAGCGTCCTGCAATGGGCGGATGATCCCGTCTGCGCCGCCAAGCCCGCCATCGTCGCCGAGCGCGAGGACGGCAGCGTCGAAGCTCTCACCTATGCCGAGCTGCGTGGCCAGGTCTGGCGCATGGCCCATGCGCTGCGGAGCAGGGGAATCAGCAAGGGCGACCGCGTCGGCGTCATGCTGCCAAGCGGGATCGAGGCGGCGACCACGCTGCTCGGCCTCGCTCATATCGGCGCGATCGCGGTGCCGCTCTTCTCCGGTTTCGGCGTCGACGCGATCGTCGCCCGGCTGGGCAGCGCCGAGGCGAAATGCCTCATCGCGGCCCGTGGCTTCCGCCGCCGCGGCAAATGGATCGACCTGCTGGCGACCGTCGAAGCCGCTCGGGCCCGTCTGCCGAAGCTCGCGGAGATCATTGTCACCGATCCGGAGCCTGCTCCTGACGAAACGGCCCTCGAGCAGGACTGGCACGCGCTCCTGGCCGCGGGGCCATCCGGCTCGGTCGACGCCGTTTCGATGGCGCCCGACGACCCGTTCATGATCATCTTCACCTCGGGGACGACGGGAGCTCCCAAGGGCGCGGTCCACACCCATGGGGGTTTTCCACTCAAGATCGCGCATGACGCCGCGCTGCTCTTTGACCTGGGCCGGCAGGATGTCTGGCTCTGGCCGGCTGATATGGGCTGGGTCGTCGGGCCGATCACGCTGCTGGGCGCCGGCATGCGCGGCGCGACGCTGATCTGCTATGACGGCGCGCCCAATTTTCCGGAAACCGGGCGGCTGTCGCGGTTGATCGCGCGCCATCGCGTCACCCATTTCGGAGCGTCGCCGACCCTGATCCGTACGCTCGCCGCTGCTGGGCCGGACGCCGTCCCGGCCGATGCCGACTTGTCTTCGCTGCGTGTCCTGATCACGGCCGGGGAAGTCATCGACCACGAGCATATGGCCTGGTTCTCGCGAAAAATCGGCGCCGGCCGCTGCCCGGTGATCAATTATACCGGCGGGACCGAGGTCTCGGGGGCGCTGCTCTCCAGCGTCGTGGTCAGGCCGATCCATTCCACCGAGTTCAACGCGCCGTCCCCGGCGATCGCCGTCGACGTCGTCGATGACAAGGGCCTGCCCGTGGAGAACGAGGCTGGAGAACTGGTGATCCGCGCGCCGTTCATCGGCATGACCAGGAGCTTCTGGCGGGATGACGCGCGCTACCTCGACAGCTATTGGCAACGCTTTCCGGATCTCTGGCACCACGGCGATCTCGCCCTGAAGCGGCGCTCAGGCGATCACGCCCATTCGGTCTTCGAAATCCATGGCCGCTCCGACGACACGCTCAAGATCGCCGGAAAGCGTGTCGGCCCGGCAGAGGTCGAGGAGATCGCGACCGGCGTGGCCGGGTGCATCGAGGCTGCCGCGATTGGCATCGACGATCCCCTCAAAGGGCAAGCGCTCGTGCTGTTCGTGGTTGTCGGCGAGGGCAAGGGAGCTGCCGCCGGGCTGGACGTTCTGGGCGAAGAGATCGAACGCCGGCTCGGAAAGCCATTCCGGCCCTACGCGATTCATGCCGTTTCCAGCCTACCCCGGACCCGCAACGGCAAGATCATGAGGCGAGCAGCGAAGGCCGCCTATCTCGGAGCCGCCATCGGCGATGTATCCACCATGGACGATGCCTCCGTGCTCCGGCATTTCGCGGACCTGCGCCCAAAGCGCGACGAGCAAAGGTAATCTGAAACACCGAAACAGGTGCCGAACGGCGACCGGAGGCCGCAAAGTGGACCCGCAATCGTCGAGATGTTCATCGCGGTTTCCTTCGCCGGCATATGCAGCGCCGCGAACCTGCTGATAAAGCGGTCCAATTCGTCCTTGGGCACGACGCGTTGCGGGCAACGGTTTACAGGGTTCAATACCATTCGTGAGGGGAGGTGCTCGCGATCGGCCAACGCCTGCGCCACGGGTGTCTACGCGCATCCTTTTCGCTCGATCTCGCGCAGCGTGAAGTGGCTGTGGTCATGTCCACGTACCAGCGGCTTCGCCTCGTCCGGACCAACTTCGACCGAGTGCCTCCCTTTCCGATCGGGTTGATATCGGACCCGGGATATTGCCCCGTCGATGACCGGCCTCACGATTTCCATCGCAACAGGAAGTGTGTTTCGCCGTCGCTGGGAAGGACCACAAGCCACCACCCTCATTCCGGACCATTCAATGGAGTCAGACCAGAGACTAAGAAGGGGCAGTGAGCTCCTTGCTTGCTGGTGTTTCATCCGCACGGAATGTCCCGGAATCTGTACCCGCTGCCAGAATCGATCCAAAAAGCTCTGGCCTATTATAGTGACCCGCAAAATCATGAATGAATTTCGGTATGATGACGTCCGACAAACTGACGTCTGCGTACAGAATATCTTCCCCGGGCGGCAGCGGGCCGGCAACGATATTTCCGCCCGGGCCTATGATGCAGGTCCCGCCGTGATTGGTCGCTTCTTCCAGGAACGCGCGCGCCTGTGCGTCCAGCCCATACGCATCGATGATCGAGCTGTCGACGGCTGCACAACTATTGATGACGAAGCACTTCAGGGCATAGGCCAATCCCTGCGTGATGACCGCGATGACCTCCGCCATGCCCAGCCCGTCCAGCGCGAGGCCGGGCCCGAAATGAGACGGCCAGGAGGCGACGTGCACGAGCGGATAGTCGAGGCCGATCGAATACTGGAAGAGCGGGTTTGCGTTCTCGCCGCAAAGCAGGCCGCTCACCGTGCCGATATCCGTCGTCATTGAAGCCTTGCGCCCCGTTGTGCCGGGCGTGTGAACAACCCGCTCGCCGATCGTCGGGACGATCTTCTGATGCTTGTGCCGCAGAAAGCCGTCTCGATCGAAGAAGAGCTGGGTGTTGAACAACGAACCCGTCGTGCCGGCGCGCTTTTCGTTGATGCCGATGATCGCGATGACCCCCGCCTCCCGGCAGGCTCCCGAGAGGGCGTCGATACAGGGCCCCGGGACTTCGACGGCGTTCCTGAACAGCTTCTGCGAGAGCGTCAGAGCCAGTTCCGAGGTCGCCGGGATGAGCTCCTGCCAGCCCGGATGCCCGGGTATGAAGCCCTCGGGGAATCCGACGACATCGGCTCCCTTGCGCCCTGCTTCGAGGATCAGGCTGCAGGCTTTCCGCGTGCTGCGTTCGCAGTCCAGGAAAACGGGCGTGGCTTGAACGGCGGCCAGGCGAACGGTCTTGTCCAGATTGGGCATCGGATCCTCATCATACCGGTGTGGTTCGTGATGGTGTGTCTCTAGGGCTCCCGGAGCGGGGCCTCGTCGTCTCGTTCGGACGGGCTTCGAGCGAGAGCGCGCATCGGTTCAGTCCAGGGGCCGATGCGCGGTCTCTCGCATGGTGAGGAGCGTCGCCAGCCCGAGCAGGGACGCCGCGATGACATAGAAGCTGGGAGCGATCGACAGCCCCGTCGCTGCAATCAGCCAGGTCGCGACGAACGGAGCGAAGCCTCCGGCGACTGCTACCGCTACGCTGTAGGACGCCGACAGCCAGCCGGAGCGGATTCGCGTCGGGAAGATTTCGATCAGGGCCGCCGTCGCGGGGCCGGAGATCGCGGCCAGTGCGATCCCGAAGATGATCTGGATGCCGGTCAGCATGAGCAGCGAGGCGCCGTCGAGAAGGATCACGAACAGCGGATAGCTGAGAAGCGCGAAGGCCAGGCATCCCGCCGCGAGCACCGGCCGTCGCCCGACGCGATCGGACAGAAGGCCCATCAGAGGCAGAACCAGCGTGTAGACGATGATGCCCACCGTGTTGGCCCAAAGCGCCTCGCTCGAGGACATGCCGAGCTGCTTCTGTGCGAAGGAGGGTAGATAGGCGAGGAAGATGTAGAATTCGACGGACCAGGCCGATGCCAGCCCGAGCACCTGCAGGGCCCGGCCGAAGGATCCACGCTGAGTCGGGGCCGCCGGCGCTGCCTTTACCGCCTCGAACATCGGTGTCTCGCCGACCATCCTGCGCACGTAAAACCCGATCGGCACGAGGATGACGCCGATCAGGAAAGGCACCCGCCAGCCCCAAGCATCGACGACGTTCGATGCGAGGATGGAGCTCAACAGCGCCGCGGTGAAGGATCCGAGCAGGATGCCGATCGACGCGCTGAATTGATTGAAGCTGCCATAGAAGCCGCGGTGGCGCTCGGGTGCCCATTCGACCATGAAGGCCGCAGCAACCGCCCATTCGCCGCCGAGCGAAAAGCCTTGCAGCAGCCGAACCATGACCAGCAGGATCGGCGCCACGATCCCGATCGTCTCGTAGGTCGGCAGCAAGCCCATCGCGAAGGTCGAGACCGCCATGATGAAGAACGTCACGAGCATGACCGGCTTGCGGCCGAGCCGATCGCCGAGACGACCGAGGACGACGCCTCCCAGAGGGCGGGCGACGAAGCCGACGCCGAAGGTCGCGAATGTGAGAAGCAGGGAGGTGACCTCGTCGGCCGGAAAGAACTTCCTGCTGATCGTCAGCGCCATGTACCCGTAAATGGTGAATTCGTACCATTCGAGCATATGGCCGATGCCGGCGGCGGCGATCGCTCGCCGGGCGCCGGTGCGGTCAGGCACCGGCACGCTGTGTTCGGATGGCTCGGAATAGGCCGTCGCTGGCATGCTCATTTGCATCTCCCCTCAGGGGCTCGCAGTTCGCGATGCTCCCACGGGGTCTAGATACAATTACTCGACTTATACGTGGTCAATCGATATATTGATACCATGACAATATATGTGCCAACACTCTCGGTCAGCGCTGCCTCGAAAGCCGACAGGATCGCGACGGCGATCGAGGCCGACATCAAGCTCGGTCGCCTGCAACCCGGCGCGCAGCTTCCGACGCATCGCGCGCTTGCGCTCGCCTTGAAGGTCACGCCGGGCACGGTCAGCCGCGCCTATGCCCTGCTCGAACAGCAAGGTTTGCTCAGGGGGGAGGTCGGTCGCGGAACCTTCGTCGCGGATCCGAAGCTGCGCTCGCCCGACGTCGTCGTCTCGGCGTCTCTGGCCGCCGCGTCGACCATCGACCTCGCGGTCAATCGCAACGCGTCGAAATGGGTCGAGGCGGCGGTTGCCGAGGCGCTTCTGTCACTCGATCGCGATGCGATGCTCGGCACGCTGATGACCTACCAGCCCGACAGCGGCATGGTCAGGCATCGCGTCGCATGGACCCAGTTTCTCAAGGGCCTCGGAGTCGAAGCTCATCCGGATCGCCTCATCCTGACGGCGGGCGCGCAGCACGCGACCTTTCTCATCCTTTCGGTCCTGGCTTCCCCCGGGGACGTCATTCTCGCGGAGGACTTCACCTATGCCGGCTTCAAGGCGCTGGCGGATGAGCTTCGCATGCGCCCGGAGCCAGTCCGCATGGATGGGGAAGGCATCCTGCCCGACGATCTCGAGCGCGTCGCGAGGGCTACGGGGGCCAAATGGCTGTATCTCATGCCTCAGGTTCAAAACCCGACGATGGCCCGGATGCCGCCTCACCGACGGCAGGCCTTGCTCGCGGTCGCCCGAGCGCTCGACCTCCGGATCATCGAGGACGGAGTCTATGATCCCCTCCGTCCGAGTGCGGTGGCGTCGCTCGTCACCCTCGATCCCGAACGGGTCTTCTACGTGACGAGCCTGTCGAAATGCCTCGCCCCCGGGCTGCGGATCGGCTGCATCGTCGCCCCCGAAAGTTGGAGCAACCGGCTAGCCCGGGCGATCCGGCGTTCGATGTGGATGATTCCCGTTCTCGGCGCGGAGCTCAGCACACGCTGGATCGAAACGCAGGAGATGCCTTCGCTGCTGAGGAAGCAGCGCCGCGAACTGGAGCAACGCAGCGCCTGCTTGCGGAGCATTCTGCCGGATTTGACGAAGGATGCGACCCTCGACTGCGGCTTTGCCTGGCTCAAGCTACCCGATGAGGTCCGCAGCGAGAGCGTTGTCGCCGCAGCCCAGGAGCTCGGCGTCATGATCGCGCCAACAGAGGCGTTCACGTTACGAAAAGGAGCGGGCTCCGGCTTCATCCGCCTGAATCTGAGCGCCTCCGGCAGCCTGGGCGAGCTCCAGCTCGCGCTTCAGAAGATCCAGCCGCTTCTTCGAGGCGCGTCGCTCAACGATCGCGGTTACTATTAAGGCATCGGCCGGGAAGCGGTTTTCACTGCCCGGACCAATGCCGTGGCGCCTTCTCTTGGCCGCTCAGGTCGGGACCGGGGTCTCGGCGTGACCTGGCTGGTCTCCGTCGCCCAGCCGAATGAAATCATAGGCGCCAAATCCCTGGAGATTGACGAAATGGCAATCTCCACCGTCGAGGCATGTGACGCGGTGCTCGCATCCGGGGGCGACCGCGCAATACCCTCCCGGCCCGAGCTCCATGCATTGATCGGGCCCGCGCGTCTCGACCTTCAGACGGCCCGATACCACCCAGAAGTGGTCGATCACATTCGTATGACGATGCCAGGGAACCTGCTGCCCTGAAGCGAAGGTCGCGTCGAGAACGCGCAGGATCGGCGTCTCGATCGCCACCTCGATCCGGTCGGCATCGTAATGCCGTTCCCAGGGGCGCTTCGTCGAGGCGTTCATTGCGGACTCCTATTGATACCATGACAATTATCAGATTGACACGATATCAGCATGGCTTTCTCATAGCGTCAATGAGCGCTTTGCGACGTGCCGTGGCGCCGCCCGCCCTATCGCTTTCGGCAGGCTCGCGCAGGCTGAACGAAATGGTCGATATGAGGAGGTGGGAGTCTTGGCGTCGGTGCAATGGAGAGGCCCGCAAGGTGCGCTGGAGTTGCGATGCTCCCTCGCCGATCCGACCGCGCTCGCAGTCCGAACACGCCAGCCGGCGTGCCGGTCATTTGGCCGGTTCAATCACAGGAGCCAACGAGGATGAGCAGCGATTTGGCCGGGTCCGACTTCCGGTTCGTGGATCATCTGACTGCGCCTCAAACGTCTCAGCTGCATGAGCTGTATCAGCAGG
>PNLY01000003.1 GCA_013823325.1 Methylobacterium sp. | reverse complement strand
TCGAGATCGGCCGGGTTCGGATAGGGCATGACATGGCACTCGCCCTTCTGCAGCTTGGCCCAGCGCACCGAGGCGTCCGGCGTGATCGCGAAGATCAGGTCGTCGATCTTGGCCTTGCCGGCCCAGTAGTCCGGGAAGGCCTTGTAGCGGATGATCGCGTCCTTCTGGTACTGCACCAGATAGAACGCGCCGGTGCCGATCGGCTCCTGGTCGAGCTTCTCGGGCGTGCCGGCCTTCAGCATCGCATCGGCATATTCCTTCGACTGCACGCCGGCATATTGCATGGCGAGGTCGGCGAGGAAGGGCGCCTCAGGCTGGTTCAGCGTGATCTTGACGGTGTAGTCGTCGACCTTCTCGACCGACTTCAAGAGCTTGGGCATGCCCATGTCGTTGAAGTAGGAGTGGTTCGAGCTGGTCACCTTGTAATAGGGGTTGGCTTCCTTCCACTGCCGCTCGAACATGAACAGCACGTCGTCGGCATTGAAGTCGCGCGTCGGCTTGAAGTTCTTGTTCGTGTGCCACTTCACGTTCTTGCGCAGATGCAGGGTGTAGGTCAGGCCATCCGGCGAGACATCCCACTTCTCCGCCAGGGCCGGCTGGACCTTGACGCCGCCGCGCTCGAACTGGACGATGGTGTCGTAGATTTGGGTGTTGGCGTCGAAGGACGTGCCGGTGGTGTTGACGCTCGGCGCGAAATTCTCCGGGCTGCCTTCCGAGCAATAGACCAGCGTCTTGGCCGCCAGCGGCTGCGCCGCCATCAGCGCCGAGGCCGACAGCGTCGCCAGCAACAATTTCTTCATGGGATTTCTCCTTGAGCCACGCTTCGCCACGCTGGGCGAACGTTTTCCCCGTTGGACCGGAAGCCTCGCGGAGGAAATCCCGCCGGCCGCCTTGCCAACAGCTTATTGAAAACTCGTGGGCGCGAACAGCCGTCCGGGGCTCATCCTGGGCGTGTGTTTTTGCGCCGGAGCACGCAAAAGCCTCATCCGGAAGACCCAGCCTGCCGGACTGGCCTTGGCCGCCAGGCAAGCCTATGACATTCCAAGAGAATCACTAAGCGCCGGACCTGCCATGCGCATCTGGATCAGGAACCCGCTCGCCATCCTCGCGGAGAATGCCGGAGGCGGGATCGTGCTCGAGGACGGGGTGATCGTCGAGCTGGTCGCGAGCGGCGCCTATCCGGCGCTGCCGGTGACCGAGAGCTTCGATGCCTCCGGCCATGTCGTGCTTCCCGGCCTGATCAACACCCACCACCACTTCTACCAGACGTTGACGCGCGCCCATCCGGCCGCGATCGACCGCGAGCTCTTCCCCTGGCTGAAGGCGCTCTACCCGCTCTGGGCGCGCCTGCGGCCGGAGGATTTGCGGTTGGCGGTGCGCGCGGCGCTGGCCGAGCTGATGCTGTCGGGCTGCACCACGGCCGCCGACCACCACTATCTCTATCCGGCCGGGCTGGAGAACGCGGTCGATATCGCCGTCGAGGAGGCGCGGGCGCTCGGCATCCGCGTCACCATCTCGCGCGGCTCGATGAATCTGTCGCAGAAGGATGGCGGCCTGCCGCCCGACGAGGTCGTGCAGGACGAGGACACCATTCTCGCCGATTGCGAGCGGGTGCTTACCCTGTTTCACGATCCCAAGCCCGGCAGCATGGTGCAGATCGCGCTGGCGCCCTGCTCGCCCTTCTCGGTGACGACCTCGCTGATGGCGGCCTCGGCGGAACTGGCGACACGCTTCGATGCGCCGCTGCACACCCATCTCGCCGAGACCGAGGATGAGGACGCCTATTGCCTGGAGGTTTATGGCAAGCGCCCGCTCGACCTCTTGGAAGAGGCAGGCTGGATGCGGCCGAAGACCTGGCTGGCGCACGGCATCCACTTTTCCTGCGAGGAATGCGAGCGACTGGGCAAGGCTGGCGTCGGTGTCTGCCATTGCCCGACCTCGAACGGGGTGCTCGCCTCGGGCTTCTGCAAGACGAAGGAGCTGGAGGCGGCTGGTGCGCCGGTCGGCCTCGGCGTCGATGGCTCGGCCAGCAATGACGGCTCGAACCTGATGGAGGAATTGCGCCACGCTCTGCTGGTCAACCGGCTGCACTACAGGAGCGCCAGCGCGGTGACGGCGCGCGACACGATCCGCTGGGCAACGGAGGGCTCGGCGCGTTGCCTGGGGCGTTCCGATATCGGCCGGATCGCGGTCGGCCTCCAGGCTGATCTCGCCTTCTATCGGCTCGACGAATTGCGCTTCTCCGGGGCGCATGACCCGATCGCGGCGCTGGTGCTGTGCGGCGCCAACCGGGCCGAGCGCGTCATGGTCGGCGGACGCTGGCGCGTGATCGACGGCGCGATCCCGGGGCTCGACCTTGCGAGCCTGCGCCGCGCGCACGGGCTGGCGGCGGAGCGCTACGCCTGAGGGGCTGTGAGCGGGAGCGTCTCACCCGCCCGCATCAGCGGCTTCAGGAACCCGGTGAGGTCATCCGTGACGAAGTGGACATGGCCGGCTTCGACCACCGCCTGCTCCGAGGCGTCGCGGAAGGGGTCGGGCGTGCGTGGCACGATCAGCACCGTCTTCATGCCGAGGTCGTTCGGCACGATCAGGTTCTTGTCGATGTCCTCGAACATGGCGGCGCGGGCGGGATCGACCGCGTGCTTGGCAAGGAAATTCTCGTAGGTCGCGCGCTCGGGCTTGGGCAGGAAGCCGGCTTCGACGATGTCGAAGATGTCCTCGAAATGCTGGAGGATGCCGAGCTTGCCGGCGACGTTCTCGGCATGGCCGCGCGAGCCATTGGTCAGGATCAGCTTGCGGCCGGGCAGGGCCGCGATCGCCGCACCGAGATCGGGATTGGGATCGAGCATCGACAGGTCGATGTCATGGGCGAAGGCGAGGAAATCTTCGGGATCGACGCCATGCTCCGACATCAGCCCGTTCAGGGTCGTGCCGTAGCGCTCGTAGTAATAGCGGCGCAGCTCGTGCGAGGAGAGGCCGTCAAGGCCGAACAGCTCGAGCAGGAAGAGGGTGATCCGCTCATTGACCTGCGGCCAGACCTGCGCCTCGTGCGAATAGAGCGTGTTGTCGAGATCGAAGATCCAGTGGTCGACATGGCCGAACGCCGCCTGCTCCGGCAGGAGCGGGATGGCGGCGGTGATTGGTGCGTTCTGGTTCATTGGGTCATGTCATGTGGGACGCGCCATCATGACATGCAAGATGCTTGCAAAACGGTTGCGACGATGAGGTCGTCCAAGCGGGGGAACCGCGACCGGAACCCTTCTCCCACACGGGAGAAGGGTTCCCCGCGCCTGACTTTCAAACTCGCCGCCTTCACTTCCGGATGATCGTGCCCGAGCCGGTGTCGGTGAAGAGCTCGATCAGCGCCGCATGCGGCACCTTGCCGTCGAGGATGACGACGGCCTCGACGCCCTTTTCCAGCGCGTAGATGCAGGTCTCGATCTTCGGGATCATGCCGCCGGAGATGGTTCCGTCGGCAATCAGGCGCCGGCACTGCTCGATGGTCAGCTCGGGGATCAGCTTCTTGTCCTTGTCGAGCACGCCCGGCACGTCGGTGAGCAGCAGGAGGCGCTTGGCGCCCAGCGCGCCCGCGATCGCACCGGCGAAGGTGTCGGCGTTGACATTGTAGGTCTGGCCGTCGGCGGCGGCGCAGACCGGCGCCAGCACCGGAATCAGCTCTTCCTTGAGGATCGCCTTGAGCACGGTGGTGTCGACCGTCTCGGGTTCGCCGACGAAGCCGAGGTCGAGCACCTGCTCGATCTTCGAATCGGGGTCGACGATGGTGCGGGTCGCCTTCCTGGCGAGCACCATGTTGCCGTCCTTGCCGCACAGGCCGATCGCCTTGCCGCCCTCGCGCGAGATGTAGCCGACGATCTCCTTGTTGACCGAGCCGGCCAGGACCATCTCGACCACGTCCACGGTCGCGGCGTCGGTGACGCGCAAGCCCTGCTTGAACTCGGACTTGATGCCGAGCTTGTCGAGCATGCGAGCGATCTGCGGGCCGCCGCCATGGCAGACCACCGGTTTCAGCCCGGATTGCTCGAGCAGCACCACGTCCTCAGCGAAATCCTCGGCGGTGGCGGCGTCGCCCATGGCGTTGCCGCCATACTTGATGACGATCACTTCCTGGTCGTAGCGCTGCATGTGCGGCAGCGCCTGGACGAGCAGTTCGGCGGCTTGCGAGGGCGTGAGGTTGTGGGGGGCGTTCATCGGCAGGCTCCGCGAAGGCGCAGGGAGGCAGCCGCGCCGCGCCGCGTTCTAGCGGAAGATATGAGGCTGCGAAAGCGCGGCGATGCCGGTCAGGCGCGCTTGGCGAACAGGGCGGCGATGACGAGGCCGAGCCAGCCGCCGAGCATCATGAAGCCGCCGGCGGGCGCTGCGCCGAGGAAGAGCCGCTCGCCATGAAAGCCGCGTACTGCGAGATCGGTCGAAAAGAGCGCAACGCCGAGGATCAGCAGCGAGATCGCGAGCCGCGCCGGCCAGTCTGCCAGCAGTTCGGCGCGGCGCGCGGCGCAGGCGGCGATCACCGCGGGGGCGTGGAAGAGCAGCATCTGCCCGGCGATCTGGACATTGTCGGAGGCACCGGAATGCGTGCCTGCCGCCAGCAGCGTCACGCCGGAAAGCCCCATCAGCATGGCGATGGTGAGATGGATCCGGGTCGCGGTGATCATGATGGGTCCGTGTCGTAGGCCAGGGCCATGAGTGCTGGTGAGCAGATGCTGCAGCCGCGGGCAAGGTCAAGCGCTCGCGGCTGTGGCAATACGCTCCAGCTGCCTCTCAGCTTCGGCCCGGCGCATTGCGGCTGAGTTGCGTCACCGGCGCGGGCGCCGAGCCATGGCGGCTCTGATGCTCGAGCTCGGCATTGAGCTCGGCCCCGGACAGCACGATCGTCGCCGAGAGCCAGAGCCAGGTCATGAACACGACGATGGTTGCGAGCGAGCCATAGGTCGCGGTGTAGCGGCCGAGGGTGCTGACATACCAGGAGAAGCCGACGGAGGTCGCGACCCAGAGCAGTGCGGCGGCGACGGCGCCCGGCAGCACCCAGGCGAAGCGCGGCGGCTTGCGGCTCGGGCCGATCCAGTAGAGGCAGCCGATCGCGGTGATGCCGACGAGGAAGAAGGCGGGCCAGCGCAGCCAGCGGATCAGCACCTCCAGCTCATGGCCGAAAGGGAAGAGCGCGGTGACCACGGGCAGGCTCGCGATCAAGACGAGCGCCAGGATGAGCACGATGAGGGCGCTCAGCGTCGTGCCGAGCGAGACAAGATTCAGGCGGATGAAGCCGCGGCGCTCGCGCACGCCGTAGATGATGTTGAGGGCGTCGAAGATGGCCTTCATCGCGGCATTGGCGCTCCAGACCGCGACGAGGACGCTGACCAGGAAGGTCAGGGAGAGACTGGTGGTGCCCTGGCTCGACAACCTGACCGCCTGCTCGCGGATCAGTTCGCGCGCCGCCAGCGGAAAGACGGTAGTGACGTCGTCGAGCTGTCCAACGATCGTCGCGGGGTCGGTCAGCATGCCGTAGAGTGTCACCAGCAGCGACAGGGCCGGCACCAGCGAGAGCAGGGTGAAGAAGGCGACGGCGCCGGCGAGCGAGAGCACCCGTGCTTCCTGGATGCGGGCGCTGAAGCGGAGCAGCACGTCCTTCCAGCCGCGCCAGGGCAGGGCGATCGGGCTCCTGGCACCGCGACCGCGCCTTGCCTGCCGGATTGGCTCGCCGATCCGGCGCGAAACCAGGCCATGCACATAGCCTGCGACCACAGCCGCTAGACCGGCAGCGCCCGTCAATCGCTTGAAATAGGCCATGCGTGCTCCGGTCCAAGGGCTGCCGATCCTAGACAGCTCCATCGCGCTGGCAACGTTGCGGCAGGCGTTTTCGTTCCGGCGGACGGAGAGTCGGCGGGCTCGCTTAGCGGTTCATTAACCTTAACATTTTCATAATCGCACTCCTGACGCCATCGCGGCGCCTGCCGGATCGCCCGGCCGGATACAGCTGTCGTACGAGCCCGAGATTTCGATGAAGACCCTTCTGAAAGCCGCAGTCGCCGCCATCGCCCTGCTGAGTGCCGGAGCCTCGCTGGCAGCCGATCTGCGCGGCAGGGGCGTCCTGCCGCCGGCGCCGGAACTGCCGAGCTTCTACAACTGGAGCGGCGTCTATCTCGGTGGCCAGGTCGGCTATTCCTGGGGCTCCGACCGGGCCAGCGAATTCGCGACTGCCGGCCGCGTGCCGCTCGCCCGCTCCTTCGACTACAGCCCGTCCTCCTTCGTCGGCGGCGCCCGCCTCGGCTTCAACTACCAGTTCGGCGCGATCGTCGTCGGCGTCGAGGGCGACATCGAGGGCATGAATGCCGCTGAAGGGAAGGGCGATCTCGGCGGCACGGTCCGCGTCCGGCAGGACTGGCAGGGCTCGGTGCGCGCCCGCCTCGGCTACAGCCTCGACCGGATCATGATCTACGCCACCGGCGGCGTCGCCTTCACCAAGCGCGAATACGCCTATGTCAGCCCGCTCGCCGGCTTGACCGAGCTGAGCAATACCTCGAGGACCGGCTGGACAGTCGGCGGCGGCGTCGACTACGCCCTGACCGACAATGTGATCCTCGGCCTCGACTATCGCTATACCGATTATGGCCGCTTCGACCATCTCGGCGCAGGCGCCTATCTCGGTCGCACGGTCGAGCACGAGCCCTCGGCGCATGCAGTCCGCGCCAGCCTCGCCTACAAGTTCTGAGAGATCAGACGCCTCAGCCCGCCCGGCGGAACATGCCGGGCGTGATGCCGTGCACGGCGCGGAAGCTGCGTGAGAGATGGCTCTGGTCGGAAAAACCGGCGGCGAAGGCGGCATCCGCCAGGCTGGCGCCGTCCTGGATCAGACGGTTGGCGCGGCGCAGGCGCCGGTCGCGGATGAAGATGGCCGGCGTCGAGCCGGTGAGCTTCTTGAAGTCGCGGATGACCTGGAAGCGGGTGACGCCGGCAGCCGCAGCGAGCGCCTGCAGGTCGAGTTCCTCGGTGAGATTGTCCTCGATCAGCTGCTCGTAGCGCGCGAAGCGACGTTGCGCGCCTGAGCGATCGAGCGGTTCGGCCGGGCGGTCGGTGTCGCCATGCCGGAGGATCAGGTGGCGCAGCGCGCTCAGCAGCGAAGCTTCGGCGCGCGTCGCATCCGCCGAGGTCGATTCCATGTGGGCGTCGGCGAGCAGGCGAGAGAGTTCGGGGTCGTCGAGCAGCGTCTGCGGGAACAGCGGCGGTTGTCTCTGTCCGAGCTCGGCAGCGACTTCCGAGAGCAGGGCCACGGACGGATAGAAGGTGCGGTAGGCCCAGCCCTGCTCGGCCCCGGCCTCGCCATCATGCCATTCCTCGGGATTGACGACGAGCACCGAGCCGGCGGGCGCCAGCACCTCCTGCCTGCCGACGCGGACGCGCTCGCAGCCCTCGGTGATCAGCGCGATGACATAGCTTTCATGGGTGTGGCGGTCATAGCGGTGCTCGCGGAAGCGCGCCGAAAGCAGGCCGAGCTCGCGGAAGGCGGCGTGGCGCCAGAACGCCTGACTCTCCTGTCGTGGCTCGCTCATCGGTCCAATGGGTCAATCTGGTTCAAGACGCTGCCCGGCCCGCTCTCCTATTCCTGGGTACGGATAGGAGAGAACCATGCTGCACAATGACCCGATCGCCGCGCTGACGCCAGAGGTCGTCGCCTGGCGCCATCACATCCACGCCAATCCCGAGCTAGGCTTCAGGGAAGTCGAGACCGCCCGCTTCGTCGCCGAGAAGCTGCGCTCTTTCGGCTTGGAGGTACAGGAAGGCATCGGCGGTACTGGCGTCGTCGGAACACTGCGCGCCGGCTCGGGCAAGCGCGCCATCGGCCTGCGCGCCGAGCTCGACGCTCTGCCGGTGATCGAGCGCACCGGCCTGCCCTACGCCTCGAAGACGGAGGGCGTGATGCATGCCTGCGGCCATGACGGCCACAGCGCCATGCTGCTCGGGGCGGCCAAGCTGCTCAGCGAGGCCCCGGATTTCGACGGCACCGTCCACTTCATCTTCCAGCCGGCCGAGGAGAACGAAGGCGGCAGCATGAAGATGATCGAGGCCGGGCTGTTCGAGCGCTTCCCGGTCGAGGCCGTCTATGCCGTGCACAACTGGCCGGGCGTGCCCTTCGGCACGATCGCGGCCCGCGCCGGGGCGCAGATGGCGGCGATCGACAATTTCGAACTGCGCTTCTCCGGGCTCGGCGCCCATGTCGCCATGCCGCATCTCGGCGACGACCCGATCCTCGCCGCCGGCGCCTTCATCCAGAGCGTGCAGCGCATCGTCTCGCGCGCCGTCGACCCACAGACGCCGATCGTGGTCAGCCTGACGCAGGTCCATGGCGGCAATGTCGGCAACATCGTGCCGAAGGAAGTCTGGCTGCAGGGCACCTGCCGCTTCTTCGATCCGGCGCTGTCGGATCTGTGCGAGCGGCTCATCGGCGAGATCGCGCAGGGCGTCGCCGCCTCGCATGGCCTCGCTGCGAAACTCGACTACAAGCGCGGCTATCCGCCGGTGATCAACACCGCCGAGGCGGCGGCGCTGGCGGCGCGGGCAGCTTCTGCGGCGGTCGGGCCGGAGAACGTGTCGACCGAATTCAAGCCGAGC
This sequence comes from Methylobacterium sp., assembly GCA_013823325.1. Classification (GTDB taxonomy): domain Bacteria; phylum Pseudomonadota; class Alphaproteobacteria; order Rhizobiales; family Beijerinckiaceae; genus Allobosea; species Allobosea vestrisii. Next base: position 114,919 of record PNLY01000003.1, on the reverse strand, counting down.
CTGGGCTGCGAGGATTTCGCCTTCATGATCCGCGCCGCAGGCGGTTGCTATGCCTGGATCGGCGCCGGCGAGGTCGGCCCCGGTGAGGGACTGCACGGCGACCGTTACGTGTTCAACGATGCGATCGTTCCGCATGTGCTGCGCTACTGGCAGAACCTCGTCGCCGGCGCGCTGCCGAAGGCCGCGCCATGAATGCGCATGTTCCCGCTCGCCGGATGATCGAGCGCCGCCGCGGCGGGCGCATCCTGCTCGACGGCATCGACACGATCATGCTGGGGGCCAACGACTATCTCGGCCTCTCGACCGATGAGCGCGTTCTGGCCGCGACCAACGAGGCGCTACGGCTCTATGGCAGCGGGACCGGGATCTACCCGGTCTTCGCGACCACGCCGCTGCACGAGGCGCTGGCTGAGAACCTCGCCTCCTTCCTCGGCGTCGAGGCGGTGGCGCTGTTCTCCTCCGGCGGCAGCGCCAATGGCGGGGTGCTGACGACCTTGGTCGGCGCCGGCGACGTCATCATCTCCGACCGGCTGAACCATGCCAGCATCATCGATGGCTGCCGGCTGAGCCGGGCCGAGGTCGAGACCTATGAGAACCGCAACCTCGCCGGCCTGCGCCGGGCTCTGGAGGGGACAAGGCGGGCGAAACGACGCCTGATCGTCACTGACGGCATCTTCAGCATGGAGGGTGGCGCGGTGCCGCTGCCCGAGATCCAGGCGCTGGCGCGCGAGTTCGACGCGATGCTGATGATCGACGAAGCGCATGCAACCGGCGTGGTCGGGCCCGGCGGCACCGGCACCGCGCCGCTCTATGGCCTTTCCAATGGCGCGGCGGACATGCTGCTGACCGGCTCGCTGTCGAAGGCGCTGGGCGGCGCCAGCGGCGGCTTCGTCGCCGGGCCGCGCGCGCTGATCGAGACGCTGAAGGGCAAGTCGCGTAGCTGGATCTTCACCATGGGGATGACGACGGCGAATGCCGCGACGGCGCTGACGGCGCTGAAGATCTGCCGCGACGATCCCGGCCCGCGCGAGCGGCTCTGGCGCAATGTCGCGCATCTGCGCGACGCTTTGCGCTTCTATGCGCTCGCCTGCCATGACAGCGACAGCGCGATCACTGCGGTGAAGGTCGGCGGCGAGGAGCGGGCGCGGGCGATGACCACGCGCCTGACCCGGGTCGGCGTCTTCGCCCCGGCGGTGTCCTTCCCGATCGTGGCGCAGGGCGAGGCGCGGCTGCGATTGCAGGTCAGCGCCGCGCATGAGACGGCCGAGCTCGACGAAGCCGCCGCGGCGCTGGCGACGGCCTTCGCCGAGACGGGTTGAGGTCGGGGCGGGCAGGCGGGGTTTCCCGCCTAGCCCCGCTGGCTTAGCAGCCACGTCCTGACCAGCGCCGTCTGTTCGGCATGTCGCGGCTTGCGAGTGCTGACGACGTAGAAGTCGAGGCCGCCGCGCATGCCGGCTGGCGTCGCCAGTGCGAGACGGCCGGCGGCGAGGTCCGGCGCGACCAGGAAGCGGCTGGCGAGCGCGATGCCCTGGCCGGCGATCGCGGCGTCGATCGCAAGCGCCGTCTGGTTGAAGCGCGTGCTGCGGATCGCCAGCGGCATGGGCCGGCCGAGAGCGCGTTCGAAGAATTCCGGCCAGAGATCGTGCCCATCGCGCAGCAGCGGCAGGCGTCCCAGCTCCTCTTCGGCCGGGCGCAGGGCGGGGCGGCAGACCGCGACGATCTCGTGCTCGAACAACAGGTCGGCGGTGAGGCCGGGTCCGAAGGGAGCCCGGCCCTGGCGGATCGCGATGTCGACGCCGTCGGACTGGAAATTCGCCAGGGCGTCGCTGGCGAGGATGTTGAGCTCGAGCTGCGGATGCGCCGCGGTGAAGTCGGGCAGGCGCGGCACCAGCCATTTCGCCGCGATGCTCGGCGTCGCGCTGATCGTCAAGCGCAGAGGCTGCGGGCGCAGGGTGTCGGTCGCCTCGGCGAGCAGAGCGAAGGCGCGGGCGACATGGGTGGCGTAGCTGCGGCCGGCGCCGGTCAAGGCGAGCAGGCGCGGCTGGCGCTCGAACAGCTTCAGGCCAAGCTCGCTTTCGAGGCCGCGGACATGCTGGGCGACAGCGCCCTGGGTGACGCCGAGCTCATCGGCGGCGGCGCGGAAGTTGAGATGCCGCGCCGCCGCCTCGAAGGCGCGCAGCGCGTTGAGCGACGGCAGGCACTGCTGCGGTTCGGTCATGCAGTAGTTTTTCTATCGATAGGACGCTGGTCAACTGGCTGGCGAGTTTACGCGGCCAATGCGAGAAAGGCGAGAACGAGCAGTGCTGCCGGCAGCGGCTGCATGCTTTGGGCAGAACGATGGAGTTTCCAGATGGCAGGAGAAAAAGTCGCGATCGTTACCGCCGGAGGCAGCGGCATGGGCGCAGCGGCGGCGAAGCGGCTGGCGCAGGACGGGTTCAAGGTCGCGATCCTGTCCTCCTCCGGCAAGGGCGAGGCGCTGGCCAAGGAGCTCGGCGGCTTCGGCGTCACCGGCTCGAACCAGTCGAATGACGATCTGAAGCGCCTGGTCGACGAGACGATGGCGCGCTTCGGCCGCATCGACGTGCTGGTCAACAGCGCCGGCCACGGCCCGCGCGCGCCGATCACCGAGATCACCGACGAGCAATGGCATGCCGGGCTCGACGTCTACCTGATGAACGTGATCCGGCCGACGCGGCTGGTCGCGCCGGTGATGGCGGCGCAGAAGTCGGGCGCCATCGTCAACATCTCGACCGCATGGGCCTTCGAGCCGGCCGCCAATTTCCCGACCTCGGCGGTGTTCCGCGCCGGGCTCGCCGCCTACACCAAGCTCTTTGCCGACCAGTATGCGGCGCAGAATGTGCGCATGAACAATGTCCTGCCCGGCTGGATCGACTCGCTGCCGGCGACCGAGGAGCGCCGCGCCGGCGTGCCGATGCAGCGCTACGGCACCAGCGAGGAGATCGCCGCGACGATCGCCTTCCTCGCCTCGGACGGCGCCGGCTACATCACCGGCCAGAACCTGCGGGTCGATGGCGGCTTGATGCGTTCGCTCTAGAAGCGTAGCCATCGCGCCAGATGGATGGACGGAGCAGGCGCGATGACGGGCAAGGTCGACTGGGATGCGAACCAGTATCTGCGCTTCGAGGACGAGCGGACGCGGCCGCCGCTCGACCTGATCCAGCGCGTGCGCCTCACCGAGCCGCGGCGCTGCATCGATCTCGGCTGCGGGCCCGGCAACAGCACCGAGCTGGTCGCCGCCCGCTTTCCGGGCGCGGCGGTGGAAGGGCTCGATTCGTCGCCGGATATGCTGGAGAAGGCCCGCAAGCGCCTGCCGCAGCTCTCCTTCACCCTGGCGGATCTGGAGAACTGGTCGGCAGATGGCCGCTACGACCTGATCTTCGCCAATGCGGCGCTGCAATGGATTCCCGACCATCCCGCTCTGTTCGCGCGGCTGGCGCAGTCATTGGCGCCGGGCGGGGTGCTCGCCGTGCAGATGCCGAACAACCTCAGCGAACCCTCGCATGTCTCGATGGACGAGGCTGCCGCCGAAGGGCCATGGGCGGGGCGCCTTGCCAATGCGCGGTCCTCGAAGGCGTTGATCGGCTCGTTCTCGGATTACCGGCGCTGGCTGATGGAGGCCGGCTGCGAGGTCGATATCTGGCAGACGACCTATGTCCATGCGCTCGCCGGCCATGACGCGATCGTCGAATGGTTCAAGAGCACGGGCCTGAAGCCCTATATCGACCCGCTTTCGGGCGAGGAGCGCGAGGCTTTCCTCGCCGTCTATCGCGAGAAGATCGCCCGGGCTTATCCAATCGAGCCGGACGGCAAGGTGCTGCTGCGCTTCCCGCGCCTGTTCATTCTCGCGGTGCGGAGCTGACGCCAGCGGTCAGTGAGCCCTGGTTCTCGTCTCGGCGAGCACGTCGTGCAGGGCGAGTTCGTGCGCGAGGGCGTTGAAGGTGACATCGTCGATCTCGCCGCTCCTAAGCAGGTCGCGCAGCGCTTCGCGCTCGGCCGCGAGGGCAGTATGGCGCAGAGCGCTCTCGGCCCGCTGCAGCGCCACGGCCTCCTCGCGCGGCGTCTGGCCGTCGTCGAGCAGGGCCAGCCGGCGTCGATAGGTTGCGATCAGGCCTTCCGCCACGGCCTGGTCGACGGTCGCGGCGCCGTCGGTGCCGCCGCGATGGGCGACCCCCTCCAGGCGGGCGATCGCCGCCTCCGTCGCAACGATCCGTGCCCGTCGCAGTTCGGTGGCGTGAGCGGCACCATGCCCGGCTGCCAGTCCGCGCACGATCGGCGGCAGGCCCAGGCTGGCGATCGCCAGCCAGAGCAGGATCACGCCGGCGGCCAGGAAAATTGCGGCATCGCGCCCGGGAAAGGGCGAGCCGTCGAGCGCCAGCACCGGGAATGACAGCACGCCGGCGAGCGTCACCGCGCCACGCACGCCCGCAACCGAGCCGGCCAGCCGGGTGCGCAGCGTGGTGTGAAACTGCTCCAGGCGAAGGCGCCGGCTGACGACGCGGCTCAGCGCGATGGCGACGGTGATCCAGACAAAGCGCAGCAGGATCAGGCAGAGTGTCAGTGCGACGATGATGCCGAGCGGCTGCCAAAGCCAATGCGTGTCGATCAGTGCCGGCGGGACCGTGCGGATGATCGCCGGCAATTGCAGGCCGAGGAGGACGAAGAGCGTGCCGTTCAGGAGGAAGGCCAGCATCGTCCAGAACGAATGGGCGAGCATATAGGCGGAAACGCTGAGCTGGTTGGCCGTGCGCGTGCGCCCGACGGTGAGTCCGGCAACGACGGCGGCGAGCACGCCTGAAGCATGGACGGCCTCCGCCGCGAGGAAGGCTGCGAAGGGCAGGAACATGATGACCAGCACCTGCGCTTCCGGCGCGATCCGGTCGAATTTCGCCAGCAGCTTCAACGTCCAGGAGACGACGACGACCGCGAGCAGGCCGGCGGCGATGCCGCCAGCCACAGCGAGGAGGAAGGCGAGCGAGGCCTGCCAGAGCGAGAAGCTGCCGGTCAGGGCCGCGGCGGTCGCGAAGCGGAAGATCACCAGACCCGACGCGTCGTTGAGCAGCGATTCCCCTTCGAGAATGTGCATCAGGTTCTTCGGCACGGTCTCCTTGTCGACGATGGCGGAGACTGCGACCGCATCTGTCGGCGAGAGCACGGCGGCGAGCGCGAAAGCGACTGGCAACGGCATGGACGGCACCAGCCAATGCAAGGCAAGGCCGCCGAACAATGTGGTGAAGAACACCAGGCCGAAGGCGAGCGACAGGATCGGCCGCAGCAGCTTGCGATATTCGCGCTTCGGCGCCTCCCAGGCATCGGCGAAGAGCAGCGGGGCGATGAAGAGCAGAAGGAAGAGCTCTGGATCGATCCTAGGATGGAAGCCGGCTGTCGGCCACGCAAGCGCTGCGCCGAGGCCGATCTGGATGATCGGCAGCGGGACGATCCTGAACAGCCGGGTCAGCGGCTGCGAAGCCACCACGGCCATCACCAGGATCAGGATGAAGGTGAAAGTCTGCATGAATTGCGCGGCCGGCCGAGTTCGCTCTGGGATCGGCCGCGAGGTTTAGCCATTGGCTCCCGGCGAGCCAAGTTCGCCGGACGCGATCCAGAGTGATCTCAGAACGCGACCTTGTCGGCGCCCTTGAGCTGGAGCTGTTCGCGGGCGTCGTCCGGGGTCGCGATCTCGAGGCCGAGGCCCTCGATGATCTTGCGGGCGGCGCGGACCTGGTCGGCGTTCGACCTGGCGAGCTGGCCGGGGCCGAGCCAGAGCGAATCCTCGAGGCCGACGCGCAGGTTTCCGCCCATCGCGACCGCCATCGCCGCGATCGGGAGCTGGTGGCGGCCGGCGCCGAGCACCGACCAGTGATAGTCGTCGCCGAAGAGCCGGTCGGCGGTGCGCTTCATGTGGGCGACGTCTTCGGGATGCGGGCCGATGCCGCCGAGCAGGCCGAAGACCGACTGGACAAAGAATGGCGGTTTCACCAGTCCGCGATCGACGAAATGCGCCAGCGTGTAGAGATGGCCGATGTCGTAGCACTCGATCTCGAAGCGCGTGCCGTTCTCGGCGCAGGTCGTCAGGATGTTGGCGATGTCCTTGAAGGTGTTCTTGAAGACGCGGTCGTCAGAGCCTTCGAGATAGGGTCGCTCCCAGTCGTGCTTGAACTCCTTGAAACGGTTCAGCATCGGGTAGAGCCCGAAATTCATCGAGCCCATGTTGAGCGAGGCGACCTCGGGCTTGAAATGGGCGCAAGGCTTGAGCCGCTCCTCGACCAGCATGGTCGGGGCGCCGCCGGTGGTGATGTTGATCACGCAGTTCGAGCGCTGCTTGATCACCTTCAGGAAGGGCTCAAAGGCCTCCGGCGACTGGTCGGGCTGGCCGGTCTTGGGATTGCGGGCATGGACATGGACCAGAGCCGCGCCGGCCTCGGCCGCGCCGACGGCGGCATCGATGATCTCGTCCGGCGTCACCGGCAGATAGGGCGACATCGAGGGCGTATGGATCGCGCCGGTCACGGCGCAGGTGATGATGACTTTGCGGTTCTTGGCCATGGTCAGAGCTCCGGCTGTTCGACTGCTGAAGGGATAGCCCTCATCCTGAGGAGCGATCGCAGATCGCGTCTCGAAGGATGCTCCAGGAGGTTCCGGGGATAGCTGGAGCATCCTTCGAGACGCCGCTGTGCGGCTCCTCAGGATGAGGGCTGAGGGGAGGACGCATCAACTGGGCTTGCGCTTCGCGGCGCGCTTATGCGCCTGCAGAGCCGCGAGGCGGCTGTCGCGCCAGTCGCTGAGGCGCTTGACGCGGCTGGCCTCCTGCGCGCCGCGCCATTCGCGCATGACCTCGGCGACCGTCTCCGGCTTGAACGGATTGCCGAGCCCTTCGGAGGATTTGACCATGCGGTCGAGCGACTCGGAATAGCGCGCGCAGTAATCGGGGATCCCGCCCGGCGCATTGAGCTCGATCGTCTCGAACGGGCCCATGAAGGACCAGCGCAGGCCGAGCCCGTCGCGGATGGTCTTGTCGACATCCTCGGCGCTGGCGACGCCCTCGCCGACGAGGCGGAAGGCCTCGGCCAGCAGCACCGCCTGCAGCCGATTGAGCACGAAGCCGGGCTTCTCCTTGCGTAGCATGATCGCGACCTGGCCGGCCTGCTCGTAAAGGCGCTTGGCCTTGGCGACGACCTCGGGATCGGTCCAGGGCGCCGGGGCGAGTTCGACGATCGGCACCAGATGCGGTGGGTTGACCGGATGGGCGACGAGGCAGCGGGCCCGCCCCTTCAACTCTTCCGAGAAGGTCGAAGCCATGATGAAGGAGGTCGAGGAGGCCAGGATCGCGGAGGCCGGAGCGAGCACATCCATCTGCGCGAAGAGCTCGCGCTTGGCCTCGATTGTCTCCGGCCCGTTCTCCTGCACCAGCGCGACGCCCTTCAAGGCGTCGGCGAGGTCCTTGGCGACGCGGATGCGGGCGAGCGAGCCCGCGGGATCATCGACCAGGCCGTGGCCGGCGAGCTCCTTCAGATTCTTGCCGATATGGATGCGGGCGGCCTTGGCGGCCTCCGGCTTCACGTCGTGCAGCGCGACCTCGAAGCCGTGGCTGGCGAAGACGGTGGCCCAGGCGCGGCCGATCAGGCCCGAGCCGACGATGGCGATCTTGGTCATGCGGAAACATCCATGGTCATACGGGCGGGAACCACGCCGTCATTCCGGGGCACGCCGCAGGCGTGAGCCCGGAACCCATTACCGCAGGTGGTCGTGGGTAAGGCGCGACAATGGTGGCGATTCTTCCGGAACCGGCAATGGTTATGGATTCCGGGCTCTTCGCTGCGCGAAGCCCCGGAAAGACGGGGACCATCCATCACAGCCACAGCACCTGCCGCCGCAGCGCAAGGTCCTGGCTCAGCGCGCGCGAGGGGCCGATATGGGTGACCTGGCCGCGCTCGAGCACGACGGTGCGGTCGGAGAGCGCCAGCGCGAGGTCGAGATGGTGGTCGACGATGACGATGGCGATCTCCTTGCGCAGCTTGTCGAAGGCCTCGAACAGCTCCTCGACCACGGCCGGCGCCAGGCCCTCGAACGGCTCGTCGAGCAGGAGCACCTTGGTGTCGCCGGAGAGGGCGCGGGCGACCGCGACCATCTGCTGCTCGCCGCCGGAGAGATAATCGGCCGGCGACTGCCAGCGCTCCCGAATGCGCGGGAAGAACGCGAAGATCTTCTCGTCTTCCCAGTGCGTGCCGTTGCCGGTGCGGCGGCGCAGGCGCCCGAGCTCCATATTGTCCTTGACGCTCATGCCGGCGAAGAGGCCGCGCCCCTGCGGGACATAAGCGATGCCGGCGCGGGCGATCCCAGCCGGCGGCAGGCGGGCGATGTCGTTGCCGGCAAGGCTGATCGAGCCGGAGGCGGGCGGGGCGATGCCGGTGATGGTCTTGAGCAGGGTCGACTTACCGGCGCCGTTGCGGCCGAGCAGCGCGACGATCTCGTTTTCGTGCACGCCGAAGCTGACGCCGCGCAGGATGTGGCTCTTGCCGTAGCAGGTGTCGACCTCATTGAGGCCGAGCAGGATCTTGGAGCCAGCGGCGCTCTCGCGCGGCTTCTCGGCCAGCGCATGGGCGCCGGAGCCGATATAGACCTCCTGCACCTTGGGCGAGGAGCGGGCGTCCTCGACCGTGCCGTCGACCAGCACCGAGCCTTCGTTCATCACCGTGACATGGTCGGCGATGGCGAAGACGCGGTCGATGTCGTGCTCGACCAGCAGCACCGGCAGATCGGTCGAGATCGACTTGATGAGGTTGCCGACGCGCTCGCGCTCGGCCGCGGCGAGGCCGGCGAGCGGCTCGTCGAGCAGCAGCACGCGCGGGCTGGTGGCGAGCGCGAGGCTCATGTCGAGCAGGCGCTGGCCGCCATAGCTGAGCGAGCCGGCCTCGGCCCGCTCGATGCCGGAAAGGCCCATGGTCTCGACGACCTGGCGGGTCTCGTCATTGACCTGCCCAAGGGTGCCGGCCGAGCGCCAGAAGCCGAAGCGCTCCGGCGCCCTTGCCTGCACGGCAAGGCGGACGTTCTCGGCGACCGAAAGGGTGGGAAACAGGTTGGTGATCTGGAAGGCGCGGCCGATGCCAGCCCGCGTGATCGCCTCGGGCGAGAGGCCGGCGACATTGCGCTCGCGCAGCCGGACCTCGCCGCGATCGGGCGCGAACATGCCGGAGATCAGGTTGAAGGCGGTGGTCTTGCCGGCGCCGTTCGGGCCGATCAGCGCATGCAGCTTGCGATCGCGCATGGCGATATCGACGTTCTCGACAGCTTTGATGCCGCCGAAGCTCTTGGCGAGGCCGGTCGCGGTCAGGATGGTGCCGTCGCCGGCGTCGGCCGGCTTCATGAAGGCTGGAAGCTCGACTGCGCCGGCCTTGCGGGCCGACATAGCCGCATCCTCGGCCGCCTGCTTGCGGAAAGGCTTGAGCAGGCGCTGGCCGACGCCGACGAGGCCGTCCGGCGAGAAGACGATGAAGGCGACGAAGAGCAGTCCGAACCAGAACAGCCAGTTCTCGGTGACGCTGGAGAGCAGGTCGCGGAAGACGACGAAAAAGAGCGCGCCCAGCGCCGGGCCGAGGAAAGAGCGCATGCCGCCGATCACCACCATCGCCAGCAATTCGCCGGAGAAGGCGACTGAGATCGGCTCGGCCGAGGTCATGCGGTTGTTGAAGAGCAGGAGCGTGCCGGCAAGCCCCGTCAGCGCGGCCGAGACGGTGAAGGCGACGAGCTTGTAGCGGGTGGTGGCGTAGCCGAGGAAGCGGGCGCGCTGCTCGTTCTCGCGGATCGCGACGAGGACGGTGCCGACCGGCGAGCGGTGGAAGCGCCAGAGGCCGTAGACCACGGCGAAGCCGATCGTCGCCACCAGCACATAGAAGGGCTGGGCGGTCTCGAAATCGATGCCGGCGAAGAGCGGGCGCTTGATGCCCCCTAAGCCATCCTCGCCGCCGGTGACCGAGGTCCAGCGGAAGGCGACCGAATAGATCATGGCGGCGAGCGCCAGGGTCAGCAGCGAGAAATAGACGCCGCGGCGACGCAGGATCAGGGCGCCGAAGGCGAAGGCGATGACAGCGACGAGCGCGACCGCCAGCAGGATCGGCAGGGCGAACTGGCCGGGCAGCCAGTTGCGCTGGATCAGGCCCGCCGCATAGGCGGCGATGCCGAACCAGGCGCCATGGCCGAAGGAGACGAGCCCGGTGGTGCCGACGAGGATATTCAGCGCCATGCAGGCGATGGCGAAGACGACGACCTCGGTGGCCGAGGTGGTGCCGAGCCCGACCGCATGCATCAGCGAGGGCAGGATGGCGAGACCGATGGCGGCGAGGACGAGCGGAAGATAATCGCGCTGGGAGCTGGTCATGTCGGCCTCACTCGAAGCGCTGGATGCGCTCGCCGAATAGGCCGCGCGGACGGAAGAGCAGGACGAGCAGCATCATCAGGTAGATCACCGCGGTCGACCATTGCGTCAGGCCAAGGCCGATGGTGATGCCCTTGACCAGGCCGACCATCAGTGCGGCGACGACGACGCCCCAGAACGAGCCGAGCCCGCCGATGACGACGACGACGAAGGCCGGCGTGATGATCTCCTGGCCCATGGCCGGATGGATCGAATAGATTGGTGCGAGCAGCACGCCCGCGAGGCCGGCAAGGCCGATGCCGATGCCGGCGACGGTCATCATGTAAGGCTGCAGCGAGATGCCGAGCGCGCCGACCATGTCGGGGTTCTGCACGCCGGCGCGCACGACGCGGCCGAATGCGGTGCGCTGCAAGAGGAACCAGAGGCCGAGCACGCAGGCGGCGGCGATCAGGATCAGCAGGGCGCGATAGCGCGAATAGATGAAGTCGCCGATGAAGAGCTGGCCGCGTAATTCAGGCGGGATCGAGAAGGAGAGCGGCGGCGCGCCGAAGATCATGCGCAGGCTCTGCTCGGCGACCATGGCGAGGCCGAAGGTCAGCAGCAGCGAGAGGATCGGATCGGATCGGTAGAAGCGCTGGAAGAGCCCGCGCTCGATGACGATGCCGATCAGCGCGACCAGCACCGGCGAGGCGATGATCGCGCCGCCGAAGCCGATATGGGGGGCGAGCACGATCGTGAGATAGGCACCGATCGCATAGAAGGCGCCATGCGCCAGGTTGACGATGCCGCCGAGCGAGAAGATCAGCGACAGGCCGAGGGCGATCAGGAGGTAATAGACCCCGTCGAGCAGCCCGTTCAGCACCTGCTGGATGAAAAGGGTGAGCAAGGGATGGCCTTTGCGGACTTGTGCGTGGGGATGACATGCTGAGCCGCCATGCTCGGGCTTGACCCGAGCATCTCAGGCCGAAGGAGGCGCCAGCCGGCGCCTGCTAGTCATGAGATTCTCGGGTCTGCGCTTCGCTTCGCCCGAGAATGACGCCGAACGAATTCAGCTCATCTTGCAGACGGCTTCGTCGCCCTGGGTGGCGATCACCTCCATATCCTCGTTCGGGCCGGGCACCGGCGGCGAGGAGGTGAAGAGGTCCCACTGGTTCTTGACCTGCGCCGCCGGCAGAGCGGTGATCGTGTACATCTCGCTGATCAGCTGGTGGTCGGAGGCGCGGAAATAGCCCTGGCGCGGCTTCATCACGTCGAACTTCGCGCCCTTCTCGAGATGCTCGAGGATCTTGGCGGTGTCGGTCGATTTCAATTCGTTCATCGACTGGGCCATGACCTTGACGCCGACATAGTCGCCCCAGGCCTGGTTCTCCGGCGGCTTGCCGTATTTCTTGGTGAAGGCGGCGACGAACGCCTTGGTCGATGGCGTGTCGATCAGATGATGCCAGACGCAGGGCCAGATGCCGCCGAAATTGTCCTTGCCGGCGGCCCAGGCGAGGGCCGTGTCGAAGCCGAAGCCGGCGACCGGGAAGGTCAGGCCGAATTCGGAATACTGCTTGAGGAAATTGGTGATCTGGTTGCCGGCAAGATTGGAGATGACGAGGTCGGGCTTGGCCGCCCGGATCTCCAGCAGCAGCGCCGAGAAGTCGGTCGCGTCGGTCGGCACCAGCTTGTCGGCGGCGAACTGGCCGCCATTGGCCTCCATGAAGCGCTTGGCGACCTTGCTGAGGTCATGGCCGAAGGCGTAGTCGGCGGTGAGCGAGAACCACTTCTTGCCCTTGACCAATCCCTGGGCCAGCAGCGAGCGGCCGGCGCTCTTCACATACATCGAGTTCTGGTGCTCGACATGGAACATGTAGCGGTTGCAGCTCTCGCCGCGCAGCGCGTCGGAATTGCCGCCGGTGTTGAGGAAGAGCGTCTTGTTGCGGGCCGCGACCTGCGAGATCGTCAGACATGAGGCCGACGAGATCTCACCGATGATACAGGCGACCTTGTCGCGTTCGATCATGCGCTCGGCCTTGGTCGATGCGGTCTGCGGGTTGACCGAATCCTCCTTGAGCAGTTCGAGCTTACGGCCGTTGATGCCGCCGGAGGCGTTGATCTCCTCGGCGGCGAGATCGGCGGCCATCACACCGTATTCGCCGAGCGGGCCGAGAAAGCCGGTGCGCGGCGTCAGGTGCCCGAAGCGGATCGCATCCGACGTCTGTGCGAGGATGACCGCCGGGCTGGCGACGAGGCCCGTGGCCGCCGCGCCGAGCCCGACGAGCGTCTGACGACGCGAGAGGCCCTTGATCCTTGACTGCTCTGACATTCCGTTCCTCCCAGAACTCGCCCGCGCGCTTCGGCGTCGGATTGCATGGATCGTCTTCTTCACTCTGCGGTCTCGGACCGCTTGTCGTGATCTGTGATCACAGTTAGGTTGGCAGACATGGTTGCCCGAGTCCAGCCCTCTGTTGCGCCGCCTATGCGGCTTGCCTCCCCCGGAGCGGGGAAGCTGGGAGAGGTGTCGGCGCTCGACGAGGTCGGCTCGCTCCAGCACGAGACGCTGGGCGAACGGGTCACCGGCGAGCTTCGGGCGCTGCTGATCGCCGGGCGGCTGGCGCCTGGCGAGAAGCTCTCGCTGCGCCGCGTCGCCGAGGCGCTCGGCGTCTCGATGATGCCGGTGCGCGAGGCGGTGAGCCGGCTCGCGGCGGACAAGGCACTGGAGGTCCTGCCGGGGCGGGCGGTGCGGGTGCCGGTGCTGACGCTGGCGCAGTTCCGCGAGCTCACCCGGATCAGGCTGGTGGTCGAGGGCTTCGCTGCCGAGGAAGCGACGAAGGTGATCACCGACGCGCAGATCGCCGTGGTCGCCCAACATGAGGCGGCGTTCCTGGCGGCGGCGAAGGACCCGCCGGACCCGGCCGCCGCGGTCGGCGCCAATCGCGACCTGCATTTCGCGCTCTACGAAGCCGCCGGCATGCCGTCGCTGATCGAGATGATCTCCCGACTCTGGCTCAAGGCGGGGCCGATCCTCAATCTCGACATGCGGCACGAGCCGCGCCGGCTCGATGGCGGCAGCGCCGTCGTCGCCCATGCGCAATTGCTGGATGCCCTGCGACGACGCGACCCGGCGGCGGCGCGGCAGGCGCTGGTCGAGGACATCAGCGCCGCTGCGGACCATATCGAACGGACGGCGCGGCTGGCAGAGTAGCCAGTCGGCCGAAGAATGAAGGAAAAGGGACGGAAACGATGGATCTGACGATCAAGGGATTGCGCGTTCTGGTGACGGCGGGCGCCAACGGCATCGGCCGGGCGACGGCGCGCGCCTTCGCGGCGGAAGGGGCGAAGGTCCATATCTGCGATGTCGACGAGAAGGCGCTGGCCGAGATGGCTGAGAGCGATCCTGCGATCACGCGCTCGGTCTGCGACGTCTCCGACCGCAAGGCGGTCGCAAGGCTGTTCGAGGAGGCGCTGGCCGCACTCGGCGGGCTCGATTGCCTGGTCAACAATGCCGGCATCGCCGGGCCGACCGGGCGCGTCGACGAGATCGCGCCGGAGGACTGGGACAGCTGCGTCGCCATCGACCTGACCGGCCAGTTCAACTGCACGCGGCTCGCGGTCGAGCACCTCAAGCAGTCGAAGAACGCCTCGATCGTCAATCTCTCCAGCCAGGCCGGCAAGCATGGTTTTCCGCTGCGCTCGCCCTATGCCGCGGCGAAATGGGGCGTGATCGGCTTCACCAAGGCGCTCTCGGCCGAGCTCGGCGAATTCGGCATCCGCGCCAACGCGATCTGCCCCGGCCTCGTCGACGGACCGCGCATCCAGAGCGTGATCGCCAACAAGGCGCGCTCGCTCAACGTCTCGCATGACGAGATGACGCATCGGCTCTTCGCCGGCGTCTCGATCAAGCAGTTCGTCGATCCCAACGACATCGCCAAGCAGATCGTCTTTCTGGCCTCGCCCTTCGCCAAGACGATCTCCGGGCAGGAGATTTCGGTCTGCGGCGATACGCGGATGCTGAGCTGAGGCACGCGCCCTCGACCTTCCCCCTTTAATCGCCTAGAGGATGCCGCCTGAACAGGAGCGGCGGCTTGTCGAAGGGCGTCCATCACGAATTTCAGGCCGGAGCCGGCCATGACGACCACGAAGGATCGAGCGATCGCTCCTTCGGCTTCGTCTTCGCCGGCTTCTTCGCGCTGGTCGGTCTTTACAATGCCTGGCATCACGGCCGAGCCTGGCCTTGGCTTGCCCTGGTCGCGGCCGGCTTCCTCGCGGTGGCGCTGATCCGGCCGGCAGTGCTGGCGCCGCTGAACAGGCTCTGGATGAAGTTCGGCCTGCTGCTGGCGGCGATCATCAACCCGATCGTGCTCGGCATCCTGTTCTTCCTTGTCTTCACGCCGATGGCCTTCATCGCCCGGCTGGTCGGCAAGGACTTTCTGCGGCTGAAGAAGCAGCCGGAGGCGAAGAGCTACTGGATCGTCCGTGATCCGCCGGGGCCGGAGCCGGTCTCGATGAAAGACCAGTTCTGACGGGATTGCTGCGATGTCGTTCCTGCGCGAGTTCTTCCGCTTCATGGCGGCGCGAAAGAAGTTCTGGCTGGTGCCGATCCTTTTGATGTGCGTGCTGCTCGGCGGCCTGCTGTTCCTGACCAAGGGCAGTGCGATCGCGCCCTTCATCTACACGCTGTTCTGAGCGTCCGGGCCGCGATGCGCATTCTCGGGATTTCGGGCCTGTACCACGACAGCGCGGCGGCGCTGGTCGTCGACGGGCGGATCGAGGCGGCAGCGCAGGAGGAGCGCTTCACGCGCAAGAAGCACGACGCCGAATTCCCCAGGCACGCGGTTGAGTACTGCCTCTCGGTCTCCGGCTGCGGGTTGGAGGAACTCGACGCGGTCGTCTTCTACGACAAGCCCTTCATCAAGTTCGAGCGCCTGCTCGAGACCTATCTCTCCTTCGCGCCTGCCGGATTCACCTCGTTCCGCATGGCGATGCCGCTCTGGCTGCGCGAAAAGCTGTTCCAGAAGCAGATCATCGCCAAGGAGCTGAAGAAGCTTTCGCCCGGTTTCGATGTCGGGAAGCTGCTCTTCACCGAGCATCATCTCTCGCATGCCGCGTCGGCCTTCTACCCCTCGCCCTTCGAGGAGGCGGCGGTGCTGACCATGGACGGGGTCGGCGAATGGGCGACGATGACGCTCGCCATCGGCAGGGGGAACGACCTCAAGGTCCACAAGGAGCTGCATTTCCCGCATTCGCTCGGGCTGCTCTACTCGGCCGTGACCTATTACATCGGCTTCAAGGTCAATTCCGGCGAGTACAAGGTGATGGGGCTCGCGCCCTATGGCGAGCCGCGCTTCGCCAAGCTGATGCTGGAGAAGCTCGTCGACCTGAAGGAGGACGGATCCTTCCAGCTCGACCAGAGCTATTTCAACTACGGCGTCGGCCTGACGATGACCAATGACAGGTTCGCCGCCCTGTTCGGCGAGCCGGTCCGCAAGCCCGAGCAATTGCTGACGCAGTTCCACATGGACATGGCGGCCTCGGTCCAGGCGGTGACCGAGGAGATCGTGCTCAGGCTCGCCCGCTCGGTCCGGGCCGAGACCGGCATGACGAATCTCTGTCTCGCCGGTGGCGTCGCGCTCAACTGCGTCGCCAATGGCAAGCTGCTGCGCGAAGGCCTGTTCGACGGCCTGTGGATCCAGCCGGCGGCGGGCGACGCCGGCGGTGCGCTCGGGGCGGCTCTGGCGGGCTACCACCTCTTCCACGGCAAGCCGCGCGCGGTGCCTGCGAAGGGCGATGCGATGCGCGGCAGCTATCTCGGGCCGGAGTTCAGCCAGGCCGAGATCGAGGCCGAGCTGACGGCGGCGGGAGCGAGGTTCGAGGTTCTCGACGATGCGGCGCTGATCGATCTGACCGCCCAGGGCCTCGCTGACGGCAAGGCGGTCGGCTGGATGCAGGGGCGGATGGAGTTCGGCCCGCGTGCCTTGGGTGGCCGCTCGATCCTCGGCGATCCGCGCTCCCCGGCGATGCAGAAGACGCTCAATCTCAAGGTGAAATACCGCGAGAGCTTCCGGCCGTTCGCACCCTCGGTGCTGCGCGAGGACGTCGCCGACTGGTTCGAGCTCGACGGCGATTCCCCTTACATGCTGCTCGTCGCCGATGTCCGCGAGGAACTGCGCCGCGAAATGACGGCGGAGGAGAAGGCGCTGTTCGGCATCGACAAGCTGAACGTGCCGCGCTCGACGATTCCCGCCGTCACCCATGTCGACTATTCCGCCCGCATCCAGACGGTGCATGCCGACACGAACCCGCGCTATCACCGGTTGATCTGCCGCTTCAAGGCGCTGACCGGCTGTCCGGTCGTGGTCAACACCTCCTTCAACGTCCGCGGCGAGCCGATCGTCTGCACGGCGAGCGACGCCTTCCGCTGCTTCATGGGCTCGGAGATCGAACTGCTCGTCGTCGGCAACTGCCTGCTGCGCAAGGAGGAGCAGGACCCGGCGCTGAAGCTCAACTACAAGGACGCGTTCGAGCTCGATTGACGGGGAAGACGGGGACAGATCCGCAATCAATCCCCGCTGCTTCCGGTGCCCGCATAATCGGCTGGCATGGCGTGCTTTCCGCGCGCCGGTCCGATCCTGCGAGGTCCCATGAGCGATACGCCGCGTCTTGGCCTGCCCCTGCTCGCCGCCGGGCAGGCGCAGAAACACGTCACCCACAATGATGCGCTGATGCGGCTCGATGCGCTGGTGCATCTCGTCGTCGCCAGCCGGACGCAGACCGTGCCGCCGGCTTCACCGGCCGAGACCTCGGCCTATATCGTGCCGGCCGGTGGCACTGGCGTCTTCGCCGGACATCAGGACGAACTCGCCATCTTCGAGGACGGCGCCTGGAACTTCCTGCCACCGCGCGCCGGCTGGCAGGCCTGGGTGACGGATGAGGCCGAGCATCATGTCTGGACCGGTACGCAATGGCGCCGCTCGCAGCCGGAAAGCAGCCTGGGAGCGGCGCTCTGGGGCGTGAACACGGCCGCCGACACGACAAACAGGCTCGCCGTTTCGGCCGATGCCAGCCTGTTCAACCATGCCGGTACCGATCACCGCCTCAAGCTGAACAAGGCGAGCGCGTCGCAGACGGCGAGCCTGCTCTTCCAGGACAACTGGTCCGGCCGGGCCGAGATCGGGCTCGCCGGCGACGACCAGCTCCGGATCAAGGTCAGCCCCGACGGCGGGAACTGGACCGAGGCGCTGGTCGTCGACCGGACGACCGGGCTGGTGACCTTGCCCGCCAGCACCTGGGCTCGCGAGATTCCGCGGCAGAACCTGCTGATCAACGGCGACTTCCAGATCAACCAGCGCGCCTTCGCCGGCGGAGCGCTGGCGAATGGGGTCTATGGCTATGATCGCTGGAAGGCGAGCGGCGCCAGCAGCATGACGCTCGCCGGCGATGTCCTGACGCTGGCGTCCGGCGAGATCGCACAAGTGGTCGAGCGCGCCTTCTGGGGGCTGATGTCCCTGGCTTCGACGACCGTCACGCTCTCCGTCGAAGCGCCTACGCAGAATCTGGCGGTGACCGTCGGCTCGGCGAGCGGAACGATCGCAGCCGGCGCCGGCCGGCGCAGCATCACCCTGACCACCGGTGCGGGCGATACCGGCAACATCACGGTCAAGCTCGCCCGTAGCGGTGCAGGCGCGGTCAGCTTCGGCCGAGTCAGGCTGGAGGTCGGAACCGGAGCGACGCCGTGGCAAGGGCGCCCCGAAGAAGGCTGGCTGGCGGCGCGCTATTGCCATGTGCTGCATCCCGGCGCCGCCGGCGTGCGCCTGGCGGCCGGACAGCTGATCGATACCGGCGAGCTGTCGGTCGGCATCGCCTTGCCGGCGCCGCTACGCGCGAACAACCCCAATGTGACCCAATCCGGGCTCAATCGCCGCGTTTTCTCCGAGAGTCCTGTGACTGGCGTCACGGGCAGCGCCGCGCATGGGGCGATGTTGTCGCTGATCCTGAGCTCGGCGGCGCTGTCTGCCGGCGTTTCTTATACAGCTCTGCTGACCACGGCGGGCAGCGGCAGCTATCTGGCGGTCGAGGCCGAGCTGTGACGCAGGCCGGTTCGGCTTGGCGCGGGCTTTTGCCGACGCTCCTCCTCGGATAAGAGAGCCGCTTGCCGAGCGAGGATCTGAAGCGCGATGTGCGGCCTGTTTGCATCTGTGGGGTTCGAGCCCGAGCGCGCGCGCATCGACATCGTCGCGCATCGCGGGCCCGATGGCAGCGGCTGGCAGACCTACTCGAGCCCTGCCGGCCCGATTGCGCTCGGTCATCGGCGCCTCGCGATCATCGACGTGTCCGATGCCGGCCTGCAGCCGATGGCGGACGCATCCGGCCGCTATCACCTCGTCTTCAACGGCGAGATCTACAACTACATCGAATTGCGCGAGGAGATGCGTGCGAAGGGCGAGGTCTTCGCCAGCGAATCCGATTCGGAAGTGCTGCTGCGCGCCTACATGCTCTGGGGCGAGGCAGCGCTGCCGCGGCTGCGGGGTATGTTTTCTTTCCTGATCTGGGATGATCGCGACAAGACCCTTTTTGCGGCGCGCGACCGCTACGGCATCAAGCCGCTCTACCTCGCCGCGACGCCGCGCGGCGTCGCGTTTGGTTCCGAGATCAAGCAATTGCTCGGCCTGCCCGGCCTCTCCGGGCGGATGAATGTCCCCCGCGTGCATGATTTCCTCGCCTCGGGCATTTCCGACCACACCTCCGAGACGATGTTCGAGGGCATCGTCCAGATTCGCGGAGGTGAAAGCGTCATGATCGATGCCAGCCGTGCCGGCGCGCCCGTCGTGCCGGTCCAGCGCTGGTATCCGGCGAGCGCCGGCGAGATCGCCATCGGGGAGAAGGAAGCCGCCGAGCGTTTCCACGCCATGCTGGCAGACGCTGTCAGGCTCCACCTGCGCTCGGATGTCCCGGTTGGATCCTGCCTGTCGGGCGGGCTCGATTCCTCCAGCATCGTCTGCCTGATGTCGCAGATGATGGGCTCCAGCGCCGGCGGAGCGAAGGTCAATACCGTCTCGGCCTGCTACGCCGAGAAGAGCGTCGACGAGAAGCCGTTCATGGACGCGGTCGTCGCGCATGCGCATACGCAGCCGCATTTCATCTTCCCAAAGGCGGAAGAGGTGTTCGCGCGCGCGGCGGACATCACCTGGCACCAGGACGAGCCCTTCGGCTCGACCTCGATCTTTGCACAATGGTGCGTGTTCGAGGAAGCGCGCCGCGTCGGCGTCAAGGTGATGCTGGACGGGCAGGGGGCCGACGAGCCGCTCGGCGGCTACCATCACAGCTTTTCTTTCCATCTGGCCGGGCTGATCAAGCAGCTCAAGCTCGCCGAGGCGCTGCGCACCATGCGGGAGCGCCAGGCCTGGCATGGCGTGCCGATCGCCCAGCAGGCGAAGCATGCGCTGATCCCGCTGCTGCCGACCGGCCTCGCCGGCATGCTGCGCAACCGGCACAGGGCGCTGACCCAGCACGACTGGCTCGGCGGCGAACTGCTGCAGGCGCAGGGCTCGGATCGCACCGCCTTCGAGCGCGCCCGCGTCGAACTCGGCCTGCCGCCGGTCACCGATCTGCGGACGCTGTGCATGAACCTGACCTATGGTTCGAACCTGTCGATGCTGTTGCACTGGGAGGATCGCAATTCGATGGCGCACGGGATCGAGGCGCGCGTGCCGTTCCTCGATCATCCGCTGGTCGAGTTCAGCCTGGCCCTCGGCAACGACCACAAGATCGTCGGCGGCGACACCAAGCGGGTGTTGCGCCGCGCCATGGAGGCGGTCCTGCCGCCGGCCGTGCTGCAGCGGCGTGACAAGCTCGGCTTTGCCACACCAGAACAGGCCTGGTTCCGGGGGCCGCTCAAGGGAATGATGACCGAAGGCGTCGAGGCGACGCTGCGGCGCTATCCCGGGCTGTTCAACGCCGATGGCGTGCGCGCGCTTGCAGCCGACATGCTGGAGGGGCGCAAGCCCGTCGATTTCCTGCTCTGGCGGATCGTCAACCTCGGCATCTGGGGTGAACGGTTCGAAGCCGGGATCTGAACATGGCCGATGCGGCGACCGGCTCCGACATCCGGGCTCCGGCAAGGCGCCGGCGCCGGTGGCGCCGGTTCGTCGGAGCAGTCGCGGCGCTTCTGGTTGCGGATACCGCGGCCGTGTTTGCACTGTGGCTTTATGCGGATGCGCGATATGGCCGCGAGATGCTGCCCGCGACCGCAGGCCCTGCGGCCGCGGTCGTGTTCTATAACAGCGCCGAGCCGTTCCATACGCAGCGCTTCGAGCGTGCAGTCGCTTTGTTGCGCGAAGGCAAGGTCGATCGGCTGCTCTTCGTCGGCGGCTATCGCCCCTGGCGCAGCGCCGTCGGCGCCGAGACCCAGGCGCAGCGGGCGAGAGCGATGCTGGGGCGTAATGATGTCGCGGCAGCCGATGGCGGCTCCTACGATACGCTGTCGAACCTGGCGGCGATCTGCCCTTTGCGCCAGATCGCCGCGCCGGGGCGCAACCTGATCCTGGTGTCCGACGCCCTGCATCTGATGCGGATCGGGGAGGACCGGGCCTTGCTCTCTTGTATCGACGGCGGCGCGCTCGGCTTCGCGGCGAGCCCGCTTTATTCAGACCCGTTCTCGATGTGGATCGTGGCCAACAAGGATATCGCCGCCCGCCTGGTCCGCTTCGGCCTCGGCGAGGAGCGCTACAAGGACCTCGTCCAGCGTTGGCGCTATCACCCGTCCTGATCCGGGGCGGCCTTGGCGTGCGCCCGCGGGGCTTGATTAATGATGGGCAACCCGCTACCCGACCGGCGTCGATACCGGGGCGGCCAGGTCGCTGCCGGCGCTCTCGAGAGCGGGACACGCATGGCCTGGGTCCTTTCATCGAGCCGCATTCGGCCGGAGCGCAGCGACATTGACCACGAGCGGTTGCCCTATCTGCCGGTCAGGAGCGATCTCTCTTGCCTATATGGTCGCCCGCGACGATCTGAGCTCGCGGCCGGTCTACACCGTCAGGCGCTGCGGTGATTGCGGCCATCTCTGGGCCGAAGGCGAGAGCTCCAAGGACCTCTTCAGCGAAATCTACTCGCGCTATTTCTACGGCACGAGCCAGCAGTCGGCGCCGCACAATGCCGACGGGTCGCTGAAGCCCGAGGCGGAAAACTATCCACCGCTGGTCAACGCGCGCCGGCGCGTGGCGTCGCTGAAGGCGGCGGGCATGCGCGGCAGCCTGCTCGATGTCGGCTGCGGCGTCGGTTATTTCGTGCTGGCGGCGAAGGATGATTTCGACGCAGAGGGGCTCGAGATCGAGCAGACCGCTGTCGATCAGGCGGCGCGAATCGGTGCCCGGGTCAGACTCGGCGATGCGCTGGCGCAGGAGGAGAACCCGAAGCGCTACGACGTCGTCACGCTGTGGGACGTGTTCTCGGGCTTCCAGGCGCCGCACGAGACGGCGGCACGGCTGCTGGATCGCGTCGCCGAGGGCGGGCATTTGGTCCTGACCATGCCGGATGCCGGCTCGCTCGCGGCGCGGATCGCCAAGGCGCGCTGGCCGCTTATGATCCCGCCAGGAAACATGCAGTTCTATACCGAGGCCTCGGCCAGGCGGCTGTTCGCCGATCTCGGAGCGAAGGACGTGACGATCTCGCGGCCGGCCAAGCTGGTCAGCGTCTCCTTTCTGGTCCACAAGGGCCTGCGGGCGCTAGGCTTTTATCGCGCCGCGAAATGGAGCCTGCCGATCCCGCCGGATTGGAAGGTTCCGCTCAATCTCGGTGACATCATGACGGTGACCGTCCGCAAGCCCGGCGCATCGTCCGGGCCGGGCGCATGACGCAGCGCTCGACAGGTACGGGCCGGCTGCGTGTCGGCATCGTCGGCGTGACGCTCACCGGCAATATGGGTGGGCAGGCGATGCTGGAGACGGTGCGTCAGCAGATGCAGCGGCTCGACCCCGCGCCGGAGCTGCGGTTGTTCTCGATTTATCCGGAGGCCGATCGGGCCTCGCCGCTGCGCGGCGAGATGGAGATCGCGCCGATCCCGCCGCTCAAGTTCCTCGCCGTCGATTTCAGCCTGGCGATCCTCGCCAACCTGGTCGCGCTTGTGACCGGTCCCCGCTTTGTGCGCAAATTCGCCTTCGGGCATCTGCGGCGGATCGCTGAATGCGACGCGATCGTCGATCTCTCCGGCATCGCTTTCGTCGAGGGTCGGGGGCTGCCGCTCCTGGCCTACAACCTCGCCTGCTGCATCCCCTCCTTCGCCGCCGGGGTTCCGCACTTCAAGCTGGCCCAGTCGCTCGGCCCGTTCCGGTCCGGTTACTGGAAGGCGATCTCGCACTGGGCGCTGAGGCGTTGCGCGGCTGTCGTCGCCCGCGGCGCGCAGTCGGCGCGGCAACTGGCCGGGATCGGGATCAAAGCTCCCGACGCACCCGATTGCAGCTTCCTGCTCGCGCTTTCCGAGGGGGATTTCGCCGCGGCGCGGCAGCTCGTTCCGGCGGCGATGCGCGGCGCGCCCTTCGTCATCGTCTCGCCCAGCCGGGTCACGCGGCGCGCCTGCGAGGCGGCCGGCGTCGATTACCTCGGCGCGCTCGCCGCCGCGGCCGACCAGCTCAACCAGGCCGGCATCTTCGTCGCCATCCTGCCGCACAGCCTCAACACCGATGCCGGCAAGAACAACGACATCGCCGAAGCGAAGGCATTGCACGAGCGTATCGCCAATCGCGAGCGGACCATCGTGATCGATCCGCCGGCAGATGCGAAGATCCTGCGGGCGATCTTCTCGGAGGCGAGCTTCGCGATCACCTCGCGCTATCATGCGACCGTCGCGGCGCTCGCTTGCGGCGTGCCGCCGCTGACGATTAGCTGGAGCTTCAAATATTCCGAGCTGCTCGGTTATTTCGGCGGCGAGGACCTGATCATCCCGGCCGGGGAGCTCTCCGCCGAGCGACTCTGCGCCGAGGTGGCGAAGCTCCGGGACAATGCTGCGCCCCGCCGCGAGCAGGTCAGCGCCCAGCGTCCCGCGGTGCTCCGGCAGGCGGCGCTCAGTTTCGATGCCGTGATGGGCCACCTGGCCGGCGCGGCGCGTGGTCGCTGACCAGCATGACGCGCAAGAAGCTCTTCCGCCTGATCAACATCGCCATGTTCGCGATCGGCATCGCGGCGCTGTGGTACTATGCCGGGCTACAATGGCAGAACCGCCCGCCGGCCTGGCCGGCGGTGAACTGGTCGCTGGCTTTCCTGTCGCTGTTGCTGGCCGTGGCCTATTCCTTCTCCTACGGCATCGGCTGGCACCTGATCACGCGGGCGATGGGCATCGGGCTGCCGATCGGGACGAGCATCGCTATCTGGGGCTACTCGCTGTTCGGCAAATACGTCCCGGGCAATATCGTGCTCGTGACCTACCGCATCGGCGCCTATATGCTGCGCGCCCAGGCGCGGACACAACAGGTGCTCGCCGCCGTCGGCCTGGAGAGCCTGTTCTCGGTCGGCAGCGGCCTGGTCTTCCTCCTGATCGTCGCGCTGCTGGCGCAGTTCGACTTGGTCTCGGCCTATGTCACGCCGCAACGGCTGGCGCTGATCGTGGCGGGGCTCGCGGCGGTCGGCTTCGTGCTGCTGCTGCCGCCGATCAAGCGGCGCATCTTCCGGCTGCTCGGACTGGAGGCGGCGGTGGACAGCGTGAACTTCGCGGTGATCCTCGGCCTGCTCGTCTACTACGTCTCGGCCTGGTGCATCATCACCTTGTCGTTCTGGCTCCTGTGCCGGAGCATGGGGATCGACCAGCTCTCCTGGAGTCGCTGCGCGGCAATCTACGGCGCGGCCGGGCTCTCCGGCATCCTGGCGGTGTTCTCGCCATCCGGGCTTGGCGTGCGCGAGGGTCTGATGGTGGCGCTGCTGTCGCAATCGGTGCCGATCGAGCTGGCGCTGGCGGTTGCGCTGGCCTCGCGGATCAATTCGCTGGTTGGCGACGTCGCGGCGATCGGGGTCGGCTTCGCCGGCTTGCGGGTTCTGAGCGCGCGTGAGGGCGAGGATGGCTGACAGGGCTCAGATGCACCCGCTCGAAGCTATCGTCGCGCGCGGGCAGTGCATGGGGTGCGGCTTCTGCGCGGCGACGCTGAGCGGCGCCGCCGAGAGCGTCTCGGTCGCGATGGCGCGCGACGAAACGGACGGCATCTACAGGCCGGTGGTCTCCGGCTGGCAGCCGGGGCAGGCGCCCGGCGCCTTCCTCTGCCCCGGCGCGGAGATGGATCTGCCGGCGCTGGCGCAGGAGGCCTATGGCCGCGAGCCGCCGGACCCGATGCTGGGCGAGGTCGTTGCAACCTGCGCCGCCTATTCGAACGATGCCGACGAGCGCATGCGCGCGGCCTCCGGCGGCGTCGTGCCGGCGCTGATCCGCCTGCTGTTCGACAGCGGCCGGATCACGCGGGCCTATGTGCTGGGCACCTTGCCCGGACAGCGCGATGGCGCCGGCCACGAGATCCGCAACGCCGGAGCGTTCGCCACCGCGCATGGCTCGCATTATCACCCCTCCGATTTCGGCGCCGGCCTGCGCGGCTTCCTCGAAGGCGAGGGGCCGTTCGCCTTTGTCGGGCTGCCCTGCCAGGTCGCGGCGATGCGCAAGCTGATCCTGGAGCGGCCGGCGTTGCAGCGCGATGCGGTCGTGCTGATCTCGCTGTTCTGCGGCGGACTCAATAGCTATCACGGCATCGGCTACTACCTCGCCCGGCACGGCGTCGATCCGGGCCAGGTCCGCGAGATCGGCTATCGCGACGGCGCCTGGCCAGGGCGGATCAGACTTGCGCTCGCCGACGGCACGACGAGGACGATCGCGCGCATCCGCGGCAACAGCCGTGCCATGGTGATGCACTACATGGCGGCGTTCCAGGGCTTCTGGATGCTGAAGCGCTGCCGCATCTGCCCTGACCAGATCGGCGACTTCGCCGATATCGCCGTCGGCGACCCGCATTCGCGCCGCTTCCGCGACATGTCGGCGGCAGCCGGTGGCGGCGGCTTCTCGGCGGTGGTGACGCGCAGCGCCGCGGGGCAGGCGCTGATGGAGGAGGCGGCCGCCAGGGGCTATCTCGCGCAGATGCCGATGTCGCGCGAGGAGGTGGCGGAGTCGCAAGGCTATACGCTGGTGCAGCGCCGCGCCGCCGAGGTCTATGCACAGATCGACGGCAAGCTCGGCGGCACGCCGCCCAAGGTCGCGGTCTACACCGCGCTGCGCGGCAAGGAATCGGCGACGGCGCGGCGCGTTGCCTGGATCGACATGCTCAAGCTCAAGCTCGACCTCCGCAAACCCGTTCCGGCGATCGTCTGGGTCTGGCAGGTCGCCGAATACCTGATCCTGCGCTTCCCGCTCGCCGAGTTCGGCCGGCGGCTGAAGAACATCGTGTCCAACCGCTGAGCCCGGTCAGCGCGGCTTGCCGATGCCGATCAGGCGGCCAGCGCGACTCAGCAGGCCATAGGCGCGCAGCGACCATTTGAGCTGCGCCTCATTGGTCGGGTAGTCCTTGTAGTGGCGCGGGGGTTGGCGGATGAAGTCGTCGAGCTCAGCCTCCCCGATGCCGAGCTTCTTGGCGATGAAGGCTTTGTCCTCGGCGAGCTCGTTGTCGGTGACCAGCGGCTTCTCCAGCTCGGCCAGCGCCTCTTCGCGCGTCATCTGGTCGGTGACGATCAGGCTGGCGAGATGGGCCTTGCGCTTGTCGTAGCCGAATTTCTGCGGGAGGTAATAGGACTGGTAGAACCGCGTCCAGCGCGACTCGTAATGCTTGCCGCCGTAGTAGCGCCAGCCATACTGGTTCTCCAGATGGTCGATCGCCTCTTTCTTCGAATAGGGAATGAAGTTGAGCGGCGAGACGATCTCCATCTTCCGGATCTTCGGAAAATAGAAATAGTAGTTGAACAGGGAGATCAGCGGGAAATTGCGCAGCGGCCTGGTGCCGAACCGCTTGTGGATCGCGACGATATGGCGGGCGTCCATCGCATCGTAGCCCCAGCCCTGCGGCAGGATGCTCTCGGTCGCGAAATTGGTGCCGTTGATGACATAGCGGATGTCGGCCTTGATCGCGTAGCTGTAGAGCGCGGCGAAGAAGGCATAGTCCTGCGGGATGTCCTGATTGGCGACGTTGGAGCGCAGGAAGGCGAGCTGGAGGTCCTTCATCGCCTCCCAGTCGACGACATGGGTGACGAGGTCGAGCCCGAGCTTGGAGACGATCTGCTCGATGTTCTTGACGGCGAGCTCGGAATTCCAGCCGGCATCGACATGCACGACCAGCGGGCGCAGGCCCCATTCGACGGCCTTGGTGGCGAGGTAGGAGGAATCGACACCACCGGAGAGGCCGATGATGCAATCGTATTCCTTGCCCTGGCCATAGGCCTTGATCTCGGCGAGCTTCGCCTCGAACTCGGCCCAGCCCTCCGGGGTCGGTTTCCAGTGCGGTCGGAAGACCGTCTCGAAATTACGACAATGGCTGCAGACGCCGGCCTCGTCGAAGGAGATGTCGGGGTCGGTCGTATCCATCACGCAGCGCACGCACATGCGGTAGGGGCGCTTGCGCCCGTCCGGCATCCAGGCGTCGGTGATCAGGGCCATCGTCTCTTTCCAGTTGATCTTGCGGCTACATCGCAGGCCGAAGCGCGGTTCACAAGCCCGCCGGCGCGAATGCAGTCCGGCTATGGCAGGAGCTGCGTCAGCAGCTTGCGCTCGGGATAGCTGATCAGCACGGCGCGATGCTTGCCGCGGAAGACGAACATGCTGCCGGCCGCCACCGCCGAGGCGCCGGCATCGACCGCCTGTTTGAAGTCCTCGACCGTTGCGGCGCCGCCGCAGGCGACAACCGGGGCCTCGACCCGCTCGGTGACGTGGCGCAGCAGCGCAAGGTCATAGCCGCTCATCGTGCCGTCGCGATCCATGCTGTTGACGATGACCTCGCCGACGTTGAGGCGGCGCAGGGCAGCAAGGTGCTCGTCGAGCGAAACCGGGCGCTTACGCTTGCCGCCATGGCTGTAAAGTTCGTAGCGGCCGAAGAAATTCTTCCTGACGTCGAGGCAGGCGACCACCGCCTGAGCGCCATAGACGCCGATCAGGCGCTCGATCAGTGCGGGCTGGTCGAACATCGCGGCGTTGAGCACCACCTTCTCGATGCCGGTCTCGAAGATGCGCTTCGCCTGCTCGAAGGAGGTGATGCCACCGCCATAGCCGACCGGCATGAACGCCTCGCCTGCGATGTCCTGGATCATCCGGTAGTTCGGCTCGGCACCTGCCGGCGTCGCGCCGATATCGAGCAGGACGATCTCGTCGACCTCCTTCTCGTTGAAGATGCGGATGGTGTTGATGGGGTCGCCGACATAGGTCGGGTCCTTGAAGCGAATGGTCTTGACCAGCCCTTGCTCCTTCAGGAGCAGTACGGTGATGATGCGGGTCTTCATCGCTCAGGCGGCCTGGGCGTGTTCGAGCGGGAGCTTGGCGAAGCCGCTCAGCAGGGCCATGCCGAAGCGGAGCGACTTCTCCGGATGGAACTGCGTGCCGAAGATATTGCCCGCGCCGACGACGGCGGCGAAGTCGATGCCGTATTCGGTCTGCGCCAGCACGATGCCGGGATCGGTCGCCTCCATGTAGTAGGAGTGCACGAAATAGAAGCGCGACTCCGCGTCGAGTTCGGCGAGCAGCGGCGAAGGGCGCTTGGCGGAGAGCGTATTCCACGACATGTGCGGTACGCGCAGGCCGGGCGTATTCGGGAAGCGGCGGCAGGCGAAGGGCAGCCAGCCAAGCCCGGCCAGCGACGGCGCCTCCTCGCTGCCGGTGCCGAGGATCTGGGCGCCGACGCAGATGCCGAGCAGCGGCTTCTTCTTTTCGAGGGCGTGCTCGGTCACGGCCTCCGCCAGGCCCGAGGCGGCGAAGCTCTGCACCACATGGCCGAAATGGCCGACGCCGGGCAGGATCAGGCGCTCCGAGGCGCGGATTTCCTCCGGCGTCGTCACCAGCCGGGCTGCGCCGCAGGCCTTGCGCGCCATGTTCTGGACTGAACTCAGGTTGCCGACGCCGTAGTTGACGATGCTCAGCATGCAGAGGGTCTCCGCTCGCGCATCAGCTCGTCGAACAGCGCGATCATGGTCCGTTGCTCGTTTTCCCAGTTGAGGAGGCGCGCGGCCGCCAGAGCCTGCGCCTTGTAATGCATGATCCGGTCGCGGGATAGGCTGTTGACCGCTTCCGCCACCGCATCGGGTTGCAACTTCCGGGCCAGCACACCCAGATCATGGCGCTGGAGCAGCGTCGCCATCTCCGGGAGGTCGGCGATGCAGAGCGCCAGGCCGGCCATGACGTATTCGAAGAACTTGTTGGGGAGGGCGAGGCGCTTTTGCGGCGAGAGATCGCTTTGCACGAACAGCCCGATATCGGCCTGGTTGGCGGCGGGGATGATCTCGCCGAAAGGAACGGCGGGCTCGAAGCGCACGCGCTCCGCCACGCCGGCCTCCCGGCTCAGCGCCTTCAATGCGTCGAGATAGGTGCTCTCGCCATTGCCGCGGATGGTCAGCCGGTATTCGGGCTTCCAGCCGCGCACGGACTGGATCGAGACTTCGAGGCCTCGCTCCGGCCCCACGATGCCGTGGTAGAGGACCTCGATCGGCTCACCGACGGGGCGTAGCGGCATCTGCGCGTAGAATGGCAGACTCCTGACCGTGGTGACCGGCCGCTTCAGCGCCTGATCGCGCTCGAGGAGACGGGCGATGCCGTCAGAGACCGTGGTCACGGCATCGGCACGGGCGAGATAGTCGTCCTGCAAGGCGATGACAAAGGGACGCTCGCGCGCCATCCAGCCGGGATTGCCGGGATATTCGGCGCGCGAGTACTCGTGGCAATCGACCACGAAGGCGGCGCCTGTGCGGCGGGCCAGTTCCCCTGCCGGCGGGCATGTATGGTAGTCATGGGCGACGACGAGGTCGGGGCGCAGGCCGGGCTCGCTCTCCGCAGCCGCGAGAATTTCGGCCTGCGCCGCAGACCAGAGTGGCAAGCCGCGATAGATCAGGCGGGCACCCGCCTGAGCGGCCGCTGGCCAGCCGGCGAAATGGATGCAGGCGGCGCGTCCGAGCTCGCGCTGGCAGAGCTGCCCGAGCCGCCGGGCCAGCGAGCGCGGCGGGTTGGTGTCGTCGAGGCGGATATAGCGCCATTCCGGCGGACGGGCGGAGCGACCGTCATGGCCAGCGACGACGACGCGCCAGCCGGCATCGCCGAGCGCTTTCGCCTGCCGCAGTACCCGCGGCTCGTCGGAGACGCCGGTATAGGACAGGATCCAGGCCGTGCGTTGAACGGTGCTGGCTCCAGCTACAGTCACTGCGAGGTTTCCCGGAGCCGCTCGATGTGGAAGGCGGAGATCGCGCTGGGCTGACCGCAGCCGCCGTAGAAGCCGACGGCGATGGCATCAGACCGGGCGGGTCGCTGGAACCAGAGCGCCGCCTTCTCGCTCGGCTTCAGCGCGAAATGCATGAAATCGGAACTGGCCACGGTGTAGTCTCCGCCGGGCTGGTCGGGGGGGATACGATGCAGAACACGCAGACCGGCGCAGCCGACCGCGGTCATGTCGGCTTCTAGGCGGTAGACATCGCCTTCGGCGGCGGGCGGCAGCAGAAGCCAGTTCTCGTCGGCATAGGCGTCGAGGCAGCTCGTCCGGGTCATACGCAGGACGATCTGCCCCCAGTACCAGCCGAAAATGCCGCCATGGACGGTACGCAGGCCATCGCAACGCGACAGCCCCGCCGGGAACATGCTGAAAGCGCGCCGTTCGAGCGGCAACGGCGCTGGAAGCTTACCGCGGTAGATCTCTTCAGCGTCGACCCGTCCGGCCTCCCTGGCTACTTCGAACAATGTGAAGACGCTGCCCTCGGACTGTCTGGCGATCCGCACTAGGTCTCGCCGGGCGAGGAGCTCGCCGACGCCGTTGAGATTGTTGGTCGGACTGGAATAGTTGGGCACGTAGAGATGGTTGATGCCCTTCTGCAGCAGCAGGCGATGCGCTTCCTCGGCAGTCTTCGTGGCGTAGAGATCCCAGATGCGCGGATCGTAGTTGGAGAAGATCGTGCCTCCGCCATAAGCGAAGATTTCGGCGTCGCGGAAGGTCAATGTCCTGATCTGCGGACCCTGGTCGGTGCGGGCGAGATCGCGCAGATAAAGCGAAGGTTCGAAATATTCGATGCCACCGCCGGTCTGACGGGACGCATCCGCTTTTGCCGCATCGCTTAGGAAGATCAGCGACGGTTTCATATAGAGCGGGTGGATCAGGCTGCGCAGCGAACCGAGGCCGTAATAGAGATTGGCGAGCAGCAGAGGCACGAACAGATAGGAGATCGTGGCGTAACCATATCCGCTCGGCAGGCGCGACCGCAGCCAGGCTGTAAGGCGCCGATAGCTCCGAGCGGCCCAGCTGAGCATCACAAGGCGGCGCTTCCAGAGCCTGCGGGTTCCGAACTGGATCAACCACACGACCGCGCCGGAGAAGGCAACCGTCACGAGCATTATCAAAGCCTGTAGCAACGACGTGTCGAGCGTCGGCAGCAACTGGCGCAGGGCAGTCCCGGTCGCAGCTAACTCTGCCGCGAGATCGGGCACGAGCGCATATCCGAGCGAGGCGAGCGCATAGAGGATGAACAGCGGATAGGCGAAGCGATGGCTGAAGAGGCTCGGGAAGTGGCCCGTCTGCCAGCGCCGGAAGAGGGGCAGTGCGACCAGGATCAGCAGCGCGAGGCCGACGAGCGAGCGGGAGCCGCCCTTGGAGGGGTTGATCAGCGTCCTGATCCCGAGCGCTTCGAAGCCTCCGTAAATGCGGATCAGCGGCGGCAGGATGAAAAGGCCGATGGGCGCCAGGATGACCAGCGTTGAGAGGAAAGCGAGTGCCTGGCGCAGTCTCTGTAGGATGAACTCAGGCTTGACCAGCTCGGCCCAGGTCAGAGGCCGGGAAGAGGCTGTCGGACCGGGGCCTCCGCTCCAGAGGCGCCGGGCGGCGAGCCAGGCCGACCAACTCAGCAGGAGGACGGGTGGCGCTAGAGCGAGATTGGCAGCCATGGCGACGGCGCCTTCGTTACCCTCGTATTGCGAGACGAGACCGAAGAGGAGGACGGCCTCGCGCGCGTAAGGGAGAAGAACCTGATAGAGCGCGATGAAGATCGGGGTGACGAAAAAAGCGATGAGGATCTGCTCGATGCCGGTGAGGACGGGTCGGGGCGCGTTGGCGGCCGCGACGTTCCCAGAGAGCGTTCTGCCTGCCAGTGCCTTCTTCTCGGCTTCGAGCAGGAAATGAAACAGGTATCCGCCGAAAACCGCGACCAGCGGCAGCATCACCAACATGTAGCGGGTGTTCATATAGAAGGATTTGGAGCGCGTCGCGACCGCAAGGCACATGATCGCCGCGTAGATGACGAGGGCGCCGATGAGGATCAGGACCGGTCGGTCGCGGTGCCGGCCCTTGATGCACGCAAGCGCGATGCCGCAGAGGCCGAGCCAGAAGCCGATTGCGAACCAGCCGGGATCGCTCAGCGGGGCAAGCGCGCCGTTCCAGAGGATGTCAGGCAAGGTCACCAAGCTGCGCTGGATGTCGATCCAGCGCAGGAACGGCTCCGGATTGAGGCGCTCCAGCGCGTAATCGACGCCGAGGAGGGCGCCGTAGGTGCGCTGGTTCACGATGAATTGCGGGCTAACCAGGATCAGCGCCGGCAGGCCGAGGGCCGCGCCCAGGACGATGCGTTTCCAGATTGGTCCTTGCGCGGCGACCAGAAAGAGAGGGCCGAGGAAACCCAGCAGCATCAGATTCCCAGCGTGGCTGTGCAGGGCCTCGATGAAAGCGAGCGCGCCGAGCAGCAGCCACTGGCGATCGCCGCGCCGAGCGAATTCGGCCAGCATTGCGAAGCAGAGGAAGAACCCATGCAGGCGCAGCGGATCGATATGCGCCGTCGCGACCGAGTGCAGCAGGAGCGGTGTGGCGGCGACGATCAGCGCGGCGAAGGCTGCGGCTGCCGTCCCGAACAATCGGCCGCTCAGCGTGCCAACTGCGAGCAGCAGATAGACGAAATAGGCGGTGGTGAGCGGCTTGTGCCAGGGCGTGTCGAGATCCCCGAGTAGGATCATGAACACGGCCTTGGAGGCCGGGAAGCCGAGTGGGTGGACGCCTTCGAGCAGAAAGCCGGTGACCGGATCTGCTGTCGCCAGGGGATAGGCGGCGGCCGACATGTCACGGGAGATGATCCGCGCGACCATTGTGTGGACGATCGCATCGTTGCCGGTCAGCGGCTCGCTGAGATTTTGGATCAGGAAAAACAGGCAGATAACGGTGACGATGCCGAGGGCGGCCCGGGCGTACGGGGACAGGGCCTTCCAGGTCGCGACGAGGCGGCGCAGCCGGCCGGGACCTGCCGCCTCGCTTCCCGGCTCGTCGCGCAGGAGCGCCCAGAGCGCGCCACAGACGATCGTCGCGACGGTTACCGTATAGGCCGCCAGATAAGCCTGCCGCGGCAGGCCGGGCAGGAAGCGCAGCGCAAGGTCGACGGCGAGCGCCGTCATCGCCGGCCAGAGTCCGAGCCCGTAGAGGATGAAGGCGGTCCGGTCGGTGCGTGAGACCGCTGCGGCGCGAGCCATGAAGATGCCGCACAAGAGCGGCATGATGAGGATCTGCAGGAGGAAGAGCCCTGCTCCGGCGAGTGTGCTCATGCCGGAGCTGAGCCACATTGGGCCGAGCAGAGCGTGCCCGCGAGTTGGCCGTTCGGAAGGCCCGCATCCCTGCGGCGCGGACGCAAGTACGTTTCAGATCGGCGGCAAGGATGTCGCAAGGTCAACCTGGTGAACTGGCTGCAGAATGGAACAGCGGCTCGCTTAGCCCCGATCGCCGGGCTTGCCAAGCTACGGCCCCATGAACTAATGCAGGCGCGCCTCGATCAGCCCCGAGCCCCGGCATCCGGAGGCCAGCAGCGGAAAAGTCCCTCATGGAAGAAGATGCGTATGTCGGGAAGTGGGTCAGGCCGAACAGCGATTCTCCGCTGGAGATGGTCGGGCGCAAGGGCTCGCATGATCTTGACTGGCTCGCTGGTTATATAGTCGAAAAACTTGCACTCGGCCCCGACGATACGGTTCTCGACGTTTGTTGCGGCAATGGCTTAGTGACGCGCCTTGTGGCGCCACGAGTCAAATCGATGCTTGGCGTCGATTTCTCGCATGTATTGCTGCAGCAGGCCGAACAAATCTCCGCAGCGCCAAATTTGCGCTATGCGCAGGCGGATGCGCGTAACCTTCACACCGCGCTGCAGGGAAACGTCTTCGACAAGGCCTATCTCTGCGCTGCCTTCCAGTATTTCGACGACCAGGCCGGTCGCGAGGTGCTGGCCGGCCTGCGCCGGGCGGTGAAGCCGGGTGGCGTTGTCAAGATTCTCGATATCCCTGACAAGGCCCTGAAGCGCCAACATCAGGTTCGTTCTGCCGTCCGCATCCTGCTGCCCAGTAGCGGAGACAAGAATAGCGGTCGTTTCGCCAGTTTCGGGGAGCGTCTGGGCTATCTTGGCCGGAACGCAGCAAATGTCCTGTTCGGCAAGAAGACGGACGACCTTGGCTGGTGGTGGTCGCGCGCGGACTTCGTCGCCGCGGCGCGCTCGGCGGGCTTCGAATGTCAGACCCTCGATCAGCCTCGCAATAATCCACACCACACTTATCGCTTCGACGCCATCCTGAGATGACGAATGTCGATGCCCACGGCGACAACGCCGCCCCCGGCGCGCGCGATGAAGCCGGGGCCGCGAGGCAGACGAACTGGCTTGCGCGACCATGGGTCAAGCGTGGGCTGACGCTGGGCTATTATGTGCTGGCGGCGATCATTGTAGCCGCGCTGGTGCAGTTCGGCCGGAGCAACTGGGACACGATCGCCAGGATGGCCGAGAAGCCGGCCTGGATTTGGCTGGTTGCGGCGGGCCTCTATCTGCTCGCCCTGATTTGCCGCGGCATCTGGTTCGATATTCTAGCGATGGCGTTCGGAGCCCGCTTGCCGCTTAGAGATTCGGTGGCACTGACCGCATCGGGCCTGCTCGGCAACTATCTCCTGCCGGGCAATACGGCGTTGCCGCTGCGCAGCCTGTATCTGCAACGCGTGCACGGGTTGAGCTACAAGCGCTTCATTCCGATCGCACTGGCCGCCTTTGTTTTCTCCACAGGCGCCTATGGCGTTGCGGTTGGATTACTGGCGCTCGGCGTCGGACCTGTCTCCTCTCATGCCTATCTCGTTGTCGTCTCCCTGTTCGGTTTCGGCGGCGTAGCACTGGTGCTTCTGCTATTGCTGCCGTTTCCATTTGGAAAGTTACCGATCCTCGGACGATTCATCGACAAGGCCCTGGAAGGTTGGCGCCTCCTGATCGCTTCGCGGCGGCTGCTCGGTAGCTGGCTTGGCGTCGAACTGATCCGTGCGGGCCTCGACGCGACACTGTTTTGGGCGATGGCACGCATGTTCGACGTTCCGCTCTCCTTCGGGCAGGCGGCGATCATCACCCTTGTCAAGGATTGCAGCCTGTTCTTTCGGCTGACGCCCGGGGGCTTTGGTGTTGCCGAAGGCGTCCAGGCGTTCTTCGCCATTGCTTTCGGACTTGATGCGTCCCGCATCGTCCTAGTCGGCTTGGCTGGCCGGGTTGTCGAAATCATCTGCCTGACTGTCGTGACGGCTCTGCTGATGCCGGCATTGAAACGCAAGATTGGCAATCCGGCCGCGACGCGATGACTATGGTCTATGGTCTGGTCCTGTTGGCTACGGTGCTAACCGTCGGCCTTGCGGGCTTCAGCCGGTGCGAGGGCAATTCCGCACGGCGCATCGGCGCTGGACTGCTTTGCGCCGCGCAGACGCCGCTGCTGCTGGCCACGTTCGCCATGGCGGCAGCCGTGCTCCTCCCGGGGCAGAGTGCGGCGATCCGTTGGCTTGCGGTCGCCGGCATAGTGGTTCCGGCCCTGGCGGCTTTCCACATTCGGAGGTTCAGCGCGGTGGGGCACGGAGGGACGCGCAGCGACCGCTGCTTCACTGTCCTCAGCGCGTTGGTTCTCGGCGGCGGCGCGCTGGCGGTGGTGGTCAAGCTCGTCGGCATCCTCGCCAGCAACCTGTTCCCGGTCATCGCCAACGATGCCCTGACCTATCTCGCCGAGGCACGGATGTTCGCCGCCTCTGGCAACCTCTTGGCACTGGTGCATGGGCTGGGTGACCCGGCGAGCGGCGCGCCGCCGACCCATCCGCATACTGGCTTGTTCTCGGTCTATCTCGGGCACGCGCTACTGTTCTCGCCAGGGCCACAAGCGCCGGGCGAGCCGCTCGGTGACGACATGCCGGTGCGCCTCGCCTTTCAGTTTACCGTTCTGTGCCTTGCGCTCGCGGTTGTGGGCATGACGATTTTGCTGGCTGCCGGCCAGCGGCATGCGCTCGCAGCAGGTGCCTTCGCACTGATGGCCTTCTGCGCCTTCCAGACCTTCGAGTACACGAGCTTCGCGAGTTCGCGCGATCCATTCCGGCTGATCCCCTGGCTTGGGCTGCTGTCGCTACTGATCGAGTTCGTCGCGCGCCGTGGCCTGCCGCCGCTCCTCCATCTCGCCGTCGCCGCGACAGCGGGATGGCTGGCGGCTGCCCATACGATCAACCTCTACTTCCTCGCCGTGGCGGCGCCGGCCTTCGTCGTCGCGACGCTGCTGCGGCGCGTCCCGATCGGGCAGATCCTGATGATCGCCGTGGCGGGGCTCGCCGGGCTGGCCCTTCCGCTGATGCACTATGCCGACAATCTGCGCCGCATCGGCAACGTGCTCGGCAACGGGATGAACTATTTCCACTATCCCGGCACGGCGCTGGCGGAAGCCTTCCTGCGCTATGGCAACTGGAGCGCCCGCGACCTCAGCCCGCTGGAGGCTCTGCAGAAGATGCTGGAGCAGCAGGGCTTGCCGATCGGGATCGCCGCCCTGATCGCGACCGTTCTGCTGCTGGCGATCGCTTGGACCGGGCCGCGCGAGCGGCGGACGGTGCCGCTGATGCTGGTCGCGACCTTCCTGCTCCTGCTGGCGATCCCGCTGATCGAGCTGAAGCGGCTGTTTCCGATCGACATGAAAGAGGCGATGGTTTCGAACTATCGCTATGCCTACACCGTTTTTGTGCTGTCGCCGGTGATCATGGGGCTGGCGGTGCAAGGGGCTGTCACCGCAGTCGAGCAGCGGATCAACGCTTGGAGCGGCGTTGTCGTTCTCGTGGCCGGCATCGCCGCTGCGACATTGCTCGCGCGGGCAGAGCTGCGTCGCTGGCGGGTCTATTCGGCCTGGGATGCGCCGATCGCCTATCGCGCCCCCTTCAAGGATATCTGTGAGGCAGCGCGTACCTTGCCCAGGGATGCGATATGGCTCTCGGATCGCAGCACGGTGTCGTACGAGTGCGGCATCTGGCCGGTATTTCTCTATTCCCCGGCGGGCCGTCGTTATTTTCTGCCGGAGACCATTGAGGAGGCGCGCAAGGTGCTTATGGATGACAAGGTCGGGCTGGTCTCGTTGGAAGAGGCAATACCCGGCTGGTGGCCGGAAACCGCTTTTTACAAGAGCCTGACGCAGTTAGTGGACGACGGAGTTTACGAAAGACGCACGTTCGGAGCGTGGCAGATTTTTGTCCGGCAACCTGCTAAGGGCGACGCTGCCGCGATCTCAGCTTCACCCAAGGCTTTCATCCCATCATGAGCGTCGAGCGTCTGCCAGATACGCCTGAGGCCAAGCAAGAGTGGGACACTTTCCTGCGCCGGTGCCCGGCCGGGACTGTATTTATGACCACGGCCTATCTCGACGGGCTGGGCGTCGGTTACGATCTGCATGTGGTACGCGCCGAGGGGCGTATCGTGGCCGGCCTGCCTTTGACGAGGGGGATCGGGGGTCTTCGGACCAATCCGCTCTATTGCAAATATCTCGGTCTCGCATGGGAGGGACCGCTCAAGGCGGATTTCAGCGACTATTATGCCCATGTCGAGACGCTTGCTGCGCTGGTCAAGGCGACGAAGTCGTTCGACTATACCTTCCATCCGTCTGTGCCGAGCTGGATGCCGTTTCACTGGCTCGGCCTGCATGAGCAGACGGCCTATACATATGTGATCCCGGCCGCAGCGAAGGACAGCTGGTGGGATGCTGCCGATTCCCGCATTCGCAGGGCCGCTCGGCGCGGCCTGAAAGGCGGAGTGACGATCCGCGAGGGCAGCGCAGGCTCTGCAGCCGACGTGGCCAGCTGCTACAAGCTGGCCAATATGCCATTCACTAGTCGCGGCGCACGGCCGCTTATGTCTGAAGAGCGTTTCTGCCGTCTCGTGGCTGCCTTGGCAGCGCACGACATGGTGCGGATTTGGTTCGCCGAGGAGACCGGCAAGGGGGCGACATCGGCGGCGGCCGTTCTCTATGACTGGCAGGCGGCCTATTTCGTCTTCAACGGTTCATCGCCGCACGCCGAGGCTGGGTCGAATGCCTCGCTCCTGGCGCAGATCATTCAGGACGCGTTGAACCGCGGTCTCGACTTCGACTTCGAAGGATCGATGATCAAGCCGGTGGAGACGTTCTATCGTCGCTTCGGGGGCGAACTGCGTCCCTATTCGCGCATCTACCAGCC
The DNA here is from genome assembly GCA_013823325.1 of Methylobacterium sp. GTDB lineage: Bacteria > Pseudomonadota > Alphaproteobacteria > Rhizobiales > Beijerinckiaceae > Allobosea > Allobosea vestrisii. Next base: position 76,912 of record PNLY01000003.1, on the reverse strand, counting down.
GAGCTTCGTCAATTTCTGCAAGCGCACTGCGATCCAGGCGGTGCGGCGCTTCGGTGGCTACTCGCGCTGAAACCGGCCTGTTTCAGCCCGGGCCGGCTTGGGCCGGGGCCTTGCGCACCAGCTTCAGCCCGCGCTTGACGCTGTTGGCGGCGAAATCGAAGGCCCATTGCCGCGCCCAGGGCAGGGCCGAGTCGTTCCAACGTTCCGGGTGGACGCCGATATGAACGCGTTCATAGCGGCCGGTACGCAGGAAGGCGGCGAGGTCGTCGGAGGAGTGGACGTCGTCGATGCGGTCCTCGCCGCGTAGATAATCGCGCAGATTGGCGCCGGTCTGGCCGAAAGTGCGCCCGGCATCGGTGAACGACGCGAAGCCCTTGAAATCGAGCGATTCGATCGCGTCGATCACGCCCCAGTCGCGGAAATCACAGTGTTTCCAGATGGACAGGTTGCTCTCGCGCGAGAGCGGGCTGCCATGCATCGCGATCGAAGAGACCGGCGCGAATTCGCGCAACCGCTTCAGGTTCGTGTCGAACCTCTCGATCGCGCGTGCCTTGTCGAAGCGTGCGAGCGACCAGTCCTCATAGTGATAGCCGATCTCATGGCCGAGATCGCGGATGCCGGTGATCACCTCGGGCACGAAGGAGCAGGGCAGAGAGCGGAAGTAATAGGAGGTGCGGACGCCTCGGGCGTGCTCGTTGCGCGCCATCTCCAGCGCATTCCAGGGCTGCCGATCGACATCGTGGCGCACGAGCAGGACGCGGCCCTGCTTGACGGGATCGTCGTACCAGTCGCGGATCGAGCAGACCCGATAGCCGGCGCCGAGCGCCGCTTCGATGATCGAGACGTATTTGGCTTGGGTGAAGTCCATGTCGTTCTTTCCCGGGTGGGACGGTGAGGCCGTCAGCGGGTGGCGGCCTGCGGGTCGGGATAAATCGTCCAGTCGAGCCTGGGGCGGACCATGCCGCCGATCGGCCCAAGATAATCGCCGCGCGCGCTGTCGCCCGCCGCCTGGTCGCCGACGAACAATGTCAGCGCCTCCCGGCTCTCGGCCAGCCGTTCATGTCGCTCGAAAGAGAGGACCCGGACCGTGAGGTGATGGACGCCTTCGTTGAGCAGGTCGCCCGGAACGGTGACGCGGCCGACATAGGCGCCCGGCGCCGAGGCGGCGGTGGCCTGCTGCGACTGGCGCACGCCGGTGACCAGGATCTCCTGGTGGTTGGCATCGATCAGGCTGATCTCGGGTGCGACCTGCAGACCGTCGGCCAGCACCTCGTAACGCAGCTCGAGGGTGACGGGATCCCGCACGTCGAACTGGGTCGTCGGCTCGCCATCCGCCTTGAGCGCCCGCAGGTTGACCAGCCGCACCGGGTCCTTGGCATCTTTCGGGCGGTAGTTCTCGTAATCCTCGCCCGTCATGTTCATCTGCTTGGCGCCATAGGCGGCGGCGACGTCGGAGATGGCGCCGTCCATCACCACCTTGCCCTGGTCGAGCCAGATGCCGCGCGTGCACAGGCGCAGCACCTGCGGCATCGAATGCGAGACGAAGATCACGGTGCTGCCCTGTTCGCCGAGGCTGCTCATCTTCTGCAGGCAGGCGCGCTGGAACTTGGCGTCTCCTACCGCCAGCACCTCGTCGGCAATCAGGATGTCGGGTTCCATGAAAGCGGCGATCGAGAAGGCGAGGCGAGCCTTCATCCCAGTCGAATAGAACTTCAGCGGCGTATCGATCGCCTCCTCCAGCTCCGCGAAGGCGACGATCTCGTCGAACTTTCGCTTGATGAAGCGGCTGTCCATCCCCATCACCGCGGCATTGACCGTGGCGTTCTCGCGCCCCGTCAGGTCGGTGTTGAAGCCGGTGCCGACCTCGAGCATCGCCGCCATGCGGCCACGATACCAGGCGCGGCCCCGGGTCGGCCGGACGACGCGGGCGAGGATCTTGAGCAGGGTCGACTTGCCGGCGCCATTGCCGCCGATGACGGCGAGCCGCTCGCCGGGGCCGACCTCGAAGGAGATATCGCGCAGTGCCCAGAAAGGCTCGCCGAAGCGCGAGAAGAAAGAGGGCTGGTCGATCTGCCCTTCGGCGCGGCCTGCCTCCACTAGAGCGCGCAGGGCAATATAGCCGGTCTGCGCGCCGTGGTAATGGCGCTTGGACAGGCCCTCGACGGCGAGGATCGGTCGGGTCATGCCGCTTGCCCCCAGCTAGAGGAAATCGATCAGCACGCGGTCGAGCGCGCGGAAGAAGCGGATGCCGATCACGCAGCTGACCAGGGTCGAGCCGAGCGATACCCAGATCCAGAACGGATCGCAGGTCATCTGGCCGAGCACGCTGGCGCGGAACAGCTCAATGACCCAGAGCGCCGGGTTGAGCGCCAGCACCGGCTGGAACAGTGCCGGTACCTTGTCGAAGGGATAGTAGACGGGGGTCAGGAAGAGCAGGAACTGTAGGATCAGGTTGGTCAATTCGCGGAAGTCGCGGAACAGGCCCGTCAGTGGCGCCAGGAACAGCGAATAGGCGAGCACGCTGAGCGGTGTCGCCAGCGCGATGAAGGGGGCGAGTACGATTGTCCAGCCCGGTGTGAAGCCACTGACCAGCAGATAGACCACCAGCACGATGAAGCTGACCATGAAGTCGACATATGTCGAGAACGTGCCGGCCAGCACGGGGATGAAGTGCGGGACGTGGACCTTGCTGATCGTGTCGCTCTCCTTGAGCAGCGACATCGCCGAATTGCTCAGCGCATAGTTGAAGTAGAACCAGATGATGCTGCCGACGAAGCCGAAGACGAAGATCGGGATCTCGCCGGTCGAGAGATTGGCGACGCTGCCGAGCACGAAGGCCATGATCACGGCCGAGAGCAGGGGGCGCAGGATGACGATACCGAAGCTCAGCACCGTCTGCTTGTAGCGCAGCTTGACGTCCCGGACAGTCAGCGCCCAGGTGAGGAACCGCCAGTTCCAGAGCGTCCGAAAGGATCCGAAGGCGGTGTCTGTGGCGGAGGTGATGTCCACGGCATCGTCGGATAGCGGCCGATTCGCTGTCACTGATCCTCGCTTGCACTACCGTCGAATGGGGCCGCCCAAAGTTCTCCTGCGGCGCGGCATTGCACATCAGACCGTTCTTCTCCTGTCAATGACGAGTTGGACGTGCGGACAAAACTGTGCGTGATCGTCTCGCAAGGTAAGTATCGCGCTTGCTTAAGACGGTGCTGATCGTGTAGACGGGCGACGCCCGGGAGGCCTCGCCTTCTGGGCGCTTCTGTTTCTACCGCGCCAGGATGTTCAGTTCGGATCCTTCCAATGCATGACGTTTCAGCCGAAGACATGGAGAAGATCCGCCAGGCCATTGTCGTCGCGGTGGTGCCGGCGCACAATGAAGAGCGCAACATCGTCCACGTCATTGAGACGATGCCGGACTACGTCGACCACATCGTCATCGTCGATGACAAGAGTGGCGACGCGACCGCCGAGCGAGTCCGCGCAGCACAGGCCGATCATCCCCGCGTCGTATTGATCCAGCATGCGGAGAACCAAGGCGTCGGCGGGGCGATCGCCTCGGGCTATGAATGGGCGCGCGACAACAACGCCGATGTCGCGGTCGTGATGGCGGGCGATGGCCAGATGGATCCGGCCGATCTGCCGCGCCTGCTCGCGCCCGTCGTCGTCGACGATGTCGATTATGCCAAGGGCAACCGCTTCCTCTTCCCCGGCGGCGTCGCGCTCATCCCGAAGGTCCGTTTCTTCGGCAATGCCTGCCTGTCCTTCCTGACCAAGGTCGGCTCGGGTTACTGGCATGTCTCCGACACGCAGTGCGGCTATACCGCGATCGGCCGGAACGCGCTGAAGGCGATCGACTGGCAGAAGATGTACAGGCGCTATGGCCAGCCCAACGATCTGCTGGTCTCGCTCAACATCAACAACATGTCGGTGCGCGACGTGCCGGTGAAGCCGCTCTACCAGGTCGGCGAGGTCAGCGGCATCAAGATCCGCCGCGTCATCTTCACGATCAGCAGCCTGCTGCTGCGGCGTTTCCGCGAGCGCATGTTCCTGAAGTACATCGTGATGGACTTCCATCCGCTGGTGCTGTTCTACATGATCGGGTTGCTGCTTGCCGCCGTCAGCGCCGTCCTGTTCGGCCGCATCATCTGGCTTTGGGCGGACGAAGGCAGCGCGCCGGCTCTCAGCGCCATCGCCTTCATGTTCGCCAGCACCACGAGCCTGCAGAGTTTTTTCTTCGGCATGTGGATGGACATGGAAGCGAACAAGTCGCTGCGCGGCTAAAGGCGCAGGCCAAGCCGTTCGGGGAAGCGCTCGGCCGCCGCGGTCAGGTGCGGGAGCCTCGGCGGTCCAGCAAGGCTGCGCAGGCCTCGACCAGGACCCGGCCTTCGCTGGTCCAGTTGAGTTCCCTCGCGGCGGCCAGGGCGTTGGCCTGGTAGCGGGCGATGCCGGCGGTGTCGAGCCGGTTGACCGCTGCGGCGACGGCTTCGGGCGTATCGCCGTTGATCAGCACGCCGAGATCGTGCTCGCGTACCGTGGCGGCCATTTCCGGCTGGGCTGAGACGCAGAGCGCGAGGCCAGCCATGATATATTCGAACAGCTTATTCGGTAGGGCGAGCCGGTTCTGCGGCGACGATCCCGGCAGGCAGAATAGGCCGACGTCGAAGGCCGCCGCCTCCCTGACGAGCTCCGTCACCGGAACGGGCTCGACCAGGCTTACGCGGTCCGCGACGCCCGCGGCGGCGATCTCCCGTTCCAGCTCGGCGCGATAACCTGGAGTAACGGGGCCGCGGATCGTCAGGGTATAGCCGTCGCGCCAGCGCGCGACCGAGCGGATGCAGATGTCGAGCCCCCGGCCGGGCGAGACCACGCCATGATAGAGCACCCTGGCCGGCTGGCCCGGCAGGTGGGAAGGGGCCGGCGTCCAGGAGGGCAGGTTGCGGATCACCATCGGGGTGTCGGCGAGCCCGTACTCCCGCTGGAGTTCGGTGGCGATACCGGACGAGACGCAGGTCACCAGCCCGGCTTCGCGGATGCAGCCTCCCTCGACCGCGGTCACCAGCGGGCGGTGCAGCAGGCGCCAGCGCAGGTTGTCGCCGTATTCGTTGCTCGCCAGCTCATGTGTATCGTAGACCACGGCGGCGCTCTGCCGCCGTGCGAGCTCGAGTGCGATCGGCAGCGTCTGCCAGTCATTGGCGAGCCAGATGTCGCGGCGTCGCACCGAGGCGCGGGCGAGCAGTGCCTCGAAGCGCGAATCCAGGCGCCAGTAGATCTGCGGCCAGGCTGTCACGCCAAGCGACAGGCCCGCGAGGCCGACGATCTTGGCGAGCCGGCGGCGGATGCGGATCGTCGCGCTTTCGCCCGCTCCGCCGGGCCCATTGGCGGCCTCGGCCTCCGACAAGGTGCCGACCGGCCAGGCCGGAGCCTGCGCGCGCGCGCCTGGCAGGCCGAATGCCTCGACGTCCCAGCCCGCGCCGGCGAACGCGTCGCCCTGGCGACGGACGCGCGGATCGTCGGCGACCGCAGCGAGGACCAGCAGGCCGATTGCTGGACGGCCTCGTGCCGAGGCACTGCCTGCCGCCGGTTCAGCCGACACGCTGCGCCCGATCGATAGGGGCGAACCGGTCATAGAGCCCGATCAGGCGCACGCGCTCTTCGTCCCATGACAGCCTGGGTGCGGCGGCCAGAGCATTGGCGCGCATCTCGCCGAGCGCGCTCAGGGACAGAGCGCGCAAAGCCGTGGCGATCGCCTCCGGCGTCGAAGCGGTCGCGGTCAGTCCGCAAGCGTGCTCCTGCACCAAGGCCGCAAGATCGGTCCCTTCGGTGACGAGCACCGCCAGCCCGGCCATCAAATACTCATAGACCTTGTTGGGCATCGCGAAGCGATTGTGCCGCGTCTCGATCGGCGCGCAGAAGACGCCGATATGAGAGCTGGCCGCGGCTGCGACCACCTCGTCATGCGGTACGGCCGGCTCGAAGGCGACACGGGCACCGACGCCCAGCTCTGCGACCCGGGCCCGCAATTTGGCGAGGTAGGCGGGCGCGCCGTCGCCGCGCAGCGTCAGCCGGAACTGCGGCAGCACCGGCATTGCGCCGATCAGCGCCTCGATCCCGCGCCCGCCTTTCATGATGCCATGGAAAAGCAGGCGCAGCGGTTCGGCCAGGGGGGCCGGCGTGACGGTGCGATAGGCCAGGGCATTTCGAACCACCAGAGGCGGCTCCGGCAGATCGTAGAGGTCCTGCAGGGTGCGGGAGATGCCGTCGCTGACCGTGATGATCGCATCGGCCCGGTGGATGAAGCCCGCTTCGATTGCGCGCGTGTGCCGCTGCGCCACCAGGCGCCAGAGCCGGTTGTCGGCGTGCTCCTCGCTCGCAAGCTCGTGGCTGTCGTAGACGATGCGTGCGCCCGTCTCCCGTTTCGCGGCGTCCGCCGCGACAAGGGCCGGCCAGTCGTTGGCGTGAACGATGTCGGGGCGCAGGGCGAGCAAGGCGGCGCGGGCGGCGCGATGCTGCGGCAAGAGCATGTGCAGAAGCGGGGCCGAGGCAGGCACCAGATTGGCAGGAAACTGGGTCGTGGCGATGGCGAGCCGCTGTGCGGTCCGGCCCGGGGGATCGGGGAGCCGAATCATCGCGACGGGCAAAGCGGGCGCTTCCCCGAAACCAATCGCGGTGACTTCGTGGCCGAGGGCGGCAAGCGTCTCCAGCGTGCGCATGACCCGATGGTCGTGCGCGATCGTGGTGTAGGACAGCACTGCGATGCGCAGCGCCCGTGCGGCACGATCATTCACGAAGAGCGCGGTCCCAGAAGTTTCATGATCGTCTTCATATCCAACTTGCCGAAGGGGGAACACTTTACCCGTCCGGGCTTAACTCATCTCGGACAGGATGCGTTCACCACAAATTTCGTTCGGGTACTCAGTATGCAGCCGCTTCAGTTGGCGGGTATCGTCGCCCGCAGGATGCGGTCGATCTCGGCGCCACGCTGCCGCCAGCTGGCTTCGCGGGCAACATAGACTGCTCCATTGCGGCCCAATATGCCGGCCTTGGCCGGAGCTTCGCCGAGCGTCCGGGCGGCCATGGCGATGGCAGAGGGGCTGGCGGGCGGAACCACCAGACCCGCATCCGCCTGCCTGACGATCTCGGCCTGGAAGGGCAGGTCGCTGGCGATCACCGGGATACCGCAGGCCATGGCCTCGAACAGCTTCAGCGGCGCGACGCCCGCGGCCGAGCGGCCATCCTGGTCCTCGATCACGCAGAGTGCGGCGAGCGCGCCGCGCAGCAGGGCCGGGACCGCATCATAGGGCTGCCGGCCGAGCCAGAGCAGGCGCGGATCGGCCTTCGCGGCCTCGACCTTGCCGCGCTCGACGCCGTCGCCGACGATGACGAGCTTCACATCCGCCGGCCAGGCCGGCTCCTGCAGCGCCGCCAGCATGGTGCCGATGCCGTGCCAGGCGACGAGGCCGCCGACGAAGACGACATAGCGGCCAGGGATGTCGGCGCGCGGGCCGTCAGGCCGGAATAGATCGGTATTGGCGCCGTTGGAGACGGTGCTGATACGGTCATGCCCGGCGAAGCCGCGGGCCCATTGGGAGAGGCCCTCGGTGACCGCGACCAGATGGCCGGCCATGCGGTATTGCGTCCGGTAGAGCCAGGCGAACAGTGGGGAGAACGGCTTCAGCGCCGGATAGGTCACGCCGATGTCGGCCGGCTTGCCGTTGATCTCCTGAACGATGGGCACCTTGCGCCAGCGCGCCCAGAGCGCGAGCGGCAACGCCATGAAATGCGAGCGGACGAAGACCGCGTCGAACTCGCGCAGGCAGCGTGTCAGGGTGAGCTGGACCCGGCCATAATCGAGCAGGCGCTGCAGGAAGGAGGTGTGTGCGCTCGCGCCACCACGGGTCGTGGCGAAGAGCTCGACCTGCCAGCCGGCTTGTCTCAGGCTGGCGATGATCTCGTCGATATGGGTCTGCGACGCCTGACCCGGGCGTGGCGTCTCCAGCGAGAGATAAGCCAGCCGAAGCGGCCGGCTCATGCCACCGCGGCCGTCGGCGCTGCCAGGGCCTCGCGCACGGCGGCGATGATGTAGTCCTGCGTGGCTTCGTCGAGATAGGGGTGCATCGGCAGCGCTACGACCTCCTGCGCGACGCGCTCGGAGATCGGCAGGCCGTTGCCGGCGACGGGGAAATGCTTGTAGGCGGTCTGCTGGTGCAGGGGCTTGGGGTAGTAGACCGTGGTCGGCACGCCCTTGGCCTTCAGCGCCGCCTGGAAGGCGTCGCGGCGACCTGCGTCGACGCGGATCGTGTACTGCGCCCAGGTCGAGACGCAGTCAGGCATGACATAAGGCGTGGTGACGAGGTCCTTCAGCGCCGCGGTATAGCGCGCCGCCACGACCTGGCGCTGCTCGATCTCCTCGGCATAGACCTTGAGCTTCTCGATCAGCACCGCGGCCTGGATGGTGTCGAGCCGCGAGTTCACGCCGACGCGGACATTGTCGTATTTGTACGAGCCTTTGCCGTGGAAGCGCAGCGAGCGCAGCAGCTCTGCATGCTCGTCGCTGTCGGTCAGGATCGCGCCGCCATCGCCGTAGCAGCCGAGCGGCTTGGCCGGGAAGAAGCTGGTGGTGGCGAAATCGCCGATCGCGCCGGCGACGCGGCCCTTGTAGCGGGCGCCGTAGCCCTGCGCCGAATCGGAGATCAGGACGAGGTCGTTCTGCTTGCAGAAGGCCTCGATCGGCTCGTAGTCGCAGGCCTGGCCGAAGAGATCGACCGTGATCAAAGCGCGCGGCTTGAGCTCGTGCTTGCGGGCGGTCTCGAGCGCGGCGGCGATCGCGTTCGGGTCGAGGTTGTAGGTGGCTTCGTCGATCTCGGCGAAGACCGGCGTCGCGCCCATCCAGGCGACGACCTCGGCGGTGGCGGCGAAGGTGAAGCTCGGGCAGAGCACGGCGTCGCCCGGGCCGATGCCGAGCGCTTCCAGCACCAGGATCAGCGCGTCGGTGCCGTTGGCGACGCCGATCGCGTGCTTGGCGCCGCAAAAGGCGGCGAGCCCGGCCTCGAACTCACCCACCTGCTCACCGAGGATGTAGTTGCCGTCGTGGACGACCTTCAGGATGGCCTCGTCCATCGCCTTGCCGATGCGCTGGCGCTGGGCCTTGAGGTCGATGAACTCGATCGCGGGACGCTCGCTCATCAGACGATCTCCTCCAGGGTATCGGGCCCGGTCTCGCGATAGCGCCGACCAGTTTCGGGGCAAGTGAGGTCGGGGCCGAGCTTGGCGCCGTTATGGCTCATCCAGCCGATGCGGCGGGCCGGCACGCCGGCCATCAGGGCGAAGTCGGGCACATCCTTGGCCACCACCGCGCCGGCGGCGATGAAGCAATAGGCGCCGAGCGTGTGGCCGCAGACGATGGTGGCGTTGGCGCCGATGCTGGCGCCGGTCTTGACCAGGGTCTTCCGGAACTCCGACTTGCGGTTCAGGAAGGCGCGCGGGTTGTTGACGTTGGTGAAGACGCAGGACGGGCCGCAGAAGACGCCGTCCTCGAGCACGACGCCGTCATAGAGCGCGACATTGTTCTGGACCTTGCAGCCATCGCCCATGCTGACGCGTGGACCGACCATGACGTTCTGGCCGAGGACGCAATCCTTGCCGATCTGCGTCTGGCCGAGGACGTGGACAAAGTGCCAGATCTTGCTGCCGGCGCCGATGGTCACGCCGTCGTCGACATAGGCGCTCTCATGGATGGCCACGCCCGGAAAGCGCGGATCGTCACGCATCTGCGACGCGGCCATCGCGGCTCAGCCCTTGATATGCTTGTCGACGAAGGGATGGCGCTCGCCGCCGGCGACGATCGGCAGGTTGCGGAACTGCGAGACGACCTCGACGCAGAAGCGGACATCGTCGAGACCATAGCCGCGGCCGGCGAGGATCTCCTGATAGCTGCGGGTATGCAGGTCGGTGAACCCTTCCGAGAACTCAACCTCCTCGCCATCGAGGGTGATCGAACGGTAGGTGGTCTTCTTGCCCTTGACGGCGTCCGGCAGGTCGTTGGCGTCGACCGAGAGGAACCAGCGCACATCGGCCTTATCATAGGAGAGCAGGCCGCCGGCGCGCTCCGGCTCGCGCAGGCTCGCGGTCTGCGACTGCAGCGGCCCGAAGACATAGGCGAGCATGTCGAAGAAGTGGACGCCGATATTGGTGGCGACGCCGCCCGACTTGGCGTCGTCGCCCTTCCAGGAGGCGTGATACCAGCGGCCGCGCGAGGTGATGTAGGTCAGGTCGACCGAGTGGCGCTCGTTCGACTTGGCGATGCGCTCCTTGAGCGCCTGGATCGCCGGGTGCAGCCGCAGCTGCAGGATCGTGTTGATCTTGTGGCCGGTCTGCTGCTCGATCTCGGCGAGGCCGTCGATGTTCCAGGGGTTGAGGACGAGCGGCTTCTCACAGATGACGTTGGCGCCGGCGCGCAGGCCGAAGCGGATATGCGCGTCGTGCAGATAGTTCGGCGAGCAGATGCTGACATAGTCGATGTGCTCGCCGCGGCGGCGCAGCTTGTCGACATGGCGGTCGAAGCGCTCAAACTCGGTGAAGAAATGCGCCTGCGGGAAGTGGCTGTCGATGATGCCGACGGAATCGTTGGGATCGTAGGCCACCTTGAGGTCGCCGCCATTGGCCTTGATCGCCGTCATATGGCGGGGAGCGATGTAACCGGCAGCGCCGATCAGCGCGAAGCTCGTCATGATTGTCCGTCTCGATCTCGTGCTCGCGCCGGCGGGGGAAGCCTCGCCGGCGCCGTTCTATCAGGCCTTGAAGACGTTGTCCGCCTTGATGCCGGCGCGGGCGCAGGCATTGCGGGTGTCGACCACCAGCTTCGAGCCGGCGACGATCGCAGGATAGTCGACGTCGTCATGGTCGGTCGCGATCAGCACGGCGTCGAAGCCGGCGAGCGAGGCCTTGTCGACCGGGGCGCTCTTGCGGCCGGTCAGCTCGGCATGCTCGCGCGTCGGCGGGATGACAGGGATGAAGGGATCGTGGAACTCGACATGGGCGCCGCGCTTCTCGATCAGCTCGATCAGCTTGAGCGAGGGGCTCTCGCGCATGTCGTCGATGTTCTTCTTGTAGGCGATGCCGAGCACCAGGATCTTGGCATCGCTGAGATTCTTGTGGCCCTTGGAGTCGAGCAGCTCGGCGAGCTTGTCGACCACGCGATAGGGCATGCGCGTATTGATCTCGCCGGCGAGCTCGATGAAGCGCGTGGCGACGTCGTATTCGCGCGCCTTCCAGGTCAGATAGAACGGATCGATCGGGATGCAGTGGCCGCCGAGGCCGGGACCCGGATAGAACGGCATGAAGCCGAAGGGCTTGGTCTTGGCGGCGTCGATCACCTCCCACACGTCGACGCCCATGGCCTCGTAGACGACCTTGAGCTCGTTCACGAGGGCGATGTTGACGGCGCGGAAGATGTTCTCGGTCAGCTTGACCGCCTCGGCCGTCGCGGTCGAGGAGACCGGGACCGCCTTGACGACGAGCGTGCCATAAAGCGCAAGCGACATGGCGAGCGCATCGGCGCCATCGCCGCCGACGACCTTGGGAATGGTCGAGGTGCCGAAATCGGGATTGCCCGGGTCCTCGCGCTCCGGGGAGAAGGCGAGGAAGAACTCCTCGGCGCTCTTCAGGCCGGTCGCCTTCTCCAGGATCGGGCGCATGACTTCGTCGGTGGTACCGGGATAGGTCGTCGATTCCAGCACGACGAGCTGGTCCTTGCGCAGGCGCTTGCCGATCGCCTCGGTGGTCTTCACGACATAGGACAGGTCGGGCTCGCGATACTTCGTCAGCGGCGTCGGCACGGCGATCAGCAGCGCGTCGGGCTCGGCCATGCGATCGAAGTCGGTGGTGGCGACGAACTTGCCGGACTTGGCGTTCTCGACGATCAGGTCCATCGGGATGTGCTTGATCGCGCTGCGGCCGGCATTGAGGTCGTCGACGCGCTTCTGGTCGATGTCGAAGCCGATCACCTTGATGCCCTGGCGCAGGGCCGCGAGCGCGAGTGGAATGCCGACATAACCGAGACCGACGATGCCGATGACGATGGAGCGGTCGTTGACGCGATCGATGAATCGCTGCGCGGCTGGCGAAGTCACAGGGCACTCCGGGAATTACGGCAAGAAGGGCCAGCGGCCCTATTTCTTTGGCGTGCTTCTTCCAGACTTGCGAAAGCGCGTCAACATGCGTGGACGCATCGTTGGGGGTGAACTTTCGCCAAAGTTGTGCGCTTTCAGCACCGGGTCGAGCCGCTGGCCCTGATCTTGGCAGGGCAAGCGCGAAACGGCCGCTGATCTCAGCTGAGACCGGGTGCCGGCGACATTCCGTTAAGTCATGAGATCTCGCGAGAGGCGGGCGCCGCGGTTCAGTGAATCTCCGGTTCGGCCACCTTCGCCGTGCCGGCGAGATAGTCGAAATCGCAGCCCTTGTCGGCCTGCTGGATATGGGCGGCCGACATCTTGCCCCAGCCGCGCGGATAGTCGCGGTCGGGCGGCGACCAGGTCTTCAGGCGCTCGGCGATCTCGGCGTCCGACAGGTTCACCGAGATGCTGCGCGCCTCGACATCGACGCTGATGATGTCGCCGGTCCTGACCGCCGCGAGCGGGCCCTTGATATAGGCCTCGGGCGCGATGTGGAGGACGCAGGCGCCGTAGCTGGTGCCGGACATGCGGGCATCGGAGAGCCGCAGCATGTCGCGCACGCCCTGCTTCAGCAGCTTCTTCGGGATCGGCAGCATGCCCCATTCCGGCATGCCGGGGCCGCCGACCGGGCCGCAATTCTTCAGGACCATGACATGGTCGGCGGTGACCTCGAGGGTCTCGTCGTTCACCGCCTTCATCATCGCATCATAGTCCTCGAAGACGAGGGCCGGGCCGGAATGCCTGAGCAGGCGCTCCTCGGCGGCGGACGGCTTGATGACGCAACCGCCGGGGGCGAGGTTGCCCTTCAGGACGGCAAGGCCGTTGGCGGTCGAGACCGGCCTGTCGAGTGGGCGGATGACGTTGTCGTCATAGACCTTGGCGAGCGCGATCGTCTCGGCGAGCGGCTTGCCGGTCACGGTCATCGCGCCGGTGTGGAGCTTGCTCTCGAGCTGCTTCAGCAAAGCCGGCAGGCCGCCGGCATAGAAGAAGTCCTCCATCAGGAAGTCGCCTGAGGGGCGCAGGTTGGCGATCACCGGGACCTTGCGCGAGAATGCGTCGAAATCGTCGGGGGTAAGCGGCACGCCGGCGCGGCCGGCCATGGCGACGAGATGGATGATCGCATTGGTCGAGCCGGCGACCGCCATGTGGACGGTGAGCGCGTTCTCGAAGCTCTCGCGGGTGAGGATGCGGTCGGGCGTCAGGTCTTCCCAGACCATTTCGACGATGCGCTTGCCAGAGGCGGCGGCCATGCGCGGATGAGCGGCGTCGGCGGCAGGGATGGCGGAGGCGCCTGGCAAAGTAAGGCCCAGCACCTCGGCATGGCTCATCATGGTCGCGGCCGTGCCCATCACCATGCAGGTGCCGTGCGAGCGGGCGATGCCGCTCTCCATGTCGCGCCATTGCGCATCGGAGATGTTGCCGGCCTCCTTCTCGGCCCAATACTTCCAGACATCGGCGCCGGAGCCGAGCGTCTTGCCGGCCCAGTTGCCGCGCAGCATCGGTCCGGCCGGCACGAAGATGAAGGGCAGGCCGGCGCTGCAGGCGCCCATGATCAAAGCCGGCGTGGACTTGTCGCAGCCGCCCAGCAGCACCGCGCCATCGAGCGGGTGGGAGCGGATCGATTCCTCCGCCTCCATCGCCAGGAAGTTGCGATAGAGCATGGTCGTCGGCTTCTGGTACTGCTCGGAAGCCGACATCACCGGGATCTCGACCGGGAAGCCGCCTGCTGCCCAGACCGCGCGCTTCACCGCCTCGGCGCGGTCGCGTAGATGGGTGTGGCAGGGGTTGATCTCGGACCAGGTGTTGAGGATGCCGATCACCGGCTTGCCCATGAACTCGTCATGGTTGAGCCCCATCTGCAGCGCCCGCGAGCGATGCCCGAAGGAGCGCAGGTCGCTGGCGCCGAACCAGCGCTTCGAGCGCAACGTGTCGGGCGTCTTGCGGGGATGGGACATCGGCGTTTCCTCGGTGCGTTCTTCGTCAATGCAACGACTTGTCATTCCGAGGCGGCCCGCAGGGTCGAACCCGGAACCCACGACTGGGTGATACGACTTTCACTGGACAGGGGCTCACCCGGTCGTGGGTTCCGGGTTCATCGCTGCGCGATGCCCCGGAATGACAGAGGTTACTCCGCCGCCACGCGCTGGCTGCCCCAGCTTCCGACGATCTTGCGCAGTTCGGCGCGCTCGCTGTCGTTCAGCTCCGGCAGGCCGGGCAGGCGCACCGGCCCGACATCGGTGCCGAGCAGGCCGAGCGCCTCCTTCACCACGGTGACGTTGGCGCCGTTGCCGTATTTGGTCCGCAGCGTCTCGAAGCCGGCGATCTCGTCGACCAGGCGGCGGGCCCGGTTGTAGTCGCTCGCCTCCAGCGCCTGCCAGATCGCCAGCGAGCGCTCGGGCGCGACATTGACCAGACCGGAGGTGAAGCCGCGGGCGCCGAGCGCGTGGAAAGGCGCGGCCCAGCCTTCGGCGAGGCCGCAAATCCAGTTGGCGCTCGACCCCTGCGTGGCGCGGACGCATTCGGCGAGCAACATCACGTTCGGCGAGGCGAACTTGACGCCTGCGACATTGGGATGCGTCGCGACGCGGGCGAGATCCTTCACGCCGATCGCGTCGGAGCGGATATAGGCGACGAGCGGGATCGTCAGCGCCTCGGCGATGGCGAGGATGTAGTCGGCCTGGCTCTGCGGCGCGGCGAAGGGATCGAGCGGGTGATGCACCATCACCGCGTCGCAGCCGGCCCTGGCGGCGAGCTTGCCGGTGGCGACGGCTTCCCGCAGCGACCGGCCGATGCCGGCGGTGACCAGCGCCTTGCCGGCAGCGGCTTCGGCGGCGACGGCATGGCTGCGGACCACCTCGTCCGTGGTCATCGGGTAGAACTCGCCGGTATTGCCGGCCGAGACGATATTGTGAATGCCGGCCTGCGCGATGCGCGCGACGATCTTGCCGGTCAGCGCCCAGTCGGCCTCGCCATCGCCCTTCCAGGCGGTGACGTGAACGCCGGAAATGCCGCGCAGCGCGCTGCGAACCTTGTCACTCATCGTAATCCAATCCTTCCGCGTCGGCGCCGAAGACCTGGCGCACATGGCTCTTGGCGGAGCGCACGATATGGCTGCGCATGCGCTGCTCGGCCCTTGCCGGCTCATGCGCGCGCAGCGCCTCGAAGATGCCGCGATGCTCCTCGAAGCCACGGGCGCGCTCGCTGGCCTCGCCGAGCAGGGCGATGCGCTGGGCGTGGTCGTACATGCGCTGGCCGTCGAGCCGGCGCTCGAGATAGCCGCAACCCGAGATGCGATGGATCATGCCGTGATAGGCCTCGTTCAGGTTGACGAGGTCTTCCAGGTCGCCGTGCTCGGTCGCCTGCGCCATCTCGTCGATCAGGCGGGCCATCTCGGCGATCTCGGCCTGGCTGATCCGGTTGGCGGCGATATGGGTCATGACGCTTTCGAGCGCGGCGCGGCCGAGCGCCATTTCCAGCGCCTGGCGGGCCGAAAACTCGACGAAGACGCCGCGGCGCGCCTCGGTCCGGACCAGCCCTTCGCTCTCCAGCATGCGGATCGCGTCCTTCACCGGCGTGGTCGAGACCCCCAGCATGTCGGCGAGCTGGCGCTCGTTCAGCCGCTCGCCCTCGCGGAACGTTCCCGCGACGATCGCCCGGCGCAGGCGCTCGTGCACATGCTCGCGCAGCGAGCGCAGCAGATGCGGCGAGACCGGTTCGATGGCGAGCGCGTTCGACATTCCCATTCCCCTGGCGAGGCCGCGGCACGATTCGATTGCCGGAGCTAGCCTGTCGCCATTGCCTCACCAGACACCATAAAGCGCAAGCGACATCAAGTCTGAAATTTCAGATTTCAAATCTGGAATTGCGTGCTATGGAGTCGAGCAAGACGGCCGCAAGACGCCGGAACGGCAAGGGCCGGATGGATCACGAGAGGGAGGATTGGATGACATCGATCACACGCCGCGGCCTGCTCGCCGGAGCCGGCGCCATGCTGGCAGCATCGGCCTTGACGCCTGCCTGGGCGCAGAGCGGCTATCCCGGCAGCAGGGTCGTCACCATCGTGGTGCCCTTCGCCGCCGGTGGAACCACCGACCTGCTCGGCCGTATTCTGGCCGACCGGCTGAGCGCGCGCCTCGGCGGCAAGTTCATCGTCGAGAACCGGGCCGGGGCCGGCGGCAATACCGGTGCGGCGGCGGTCGCGAAGGCCGATCCGGACGGCTACATGCTGACCATGGGCACGGTCTCCAGCCATGCGATCAATCCGGCCGTCTACTCGAAGATGCCCTATGACCACATCAAGGATTTCGCGCCGATCTCGCAGGTGGCGAGCGTGCCGAACATCCTGATGGTCAATCTCGATTTGCCGGCCAAGACGGTGCCGGAGCTGATCGAGCTCCTGAAGAAAAATCCGGGCAAATACTCCTTCGGCTCCTCGGGTGCCGGCACCTCGACCCATATGGCGGCGGAGCTGTTCAAGGTCGCGACCGGGACCGACATGGCTCATGTGCCCTACCGGTCGAGCGGGCAGGTGACGCAGGACCTGCTCTCCGGCCAGATCCAGCTCAGCTTCGACAACATCACCATCGCCTGGCCGCATGTCGAAGCCGGCAAGATCCGGGCTCTGGCGACGGCGACACCGAAACGGCTCGCGGTCGCGCCCGACCTGCCGGCCCTATCCGAGTTCATCCCGGGCTATGACGCCAGCTCCTGGCACGGCTTCTTCGCGCCGGCGAAGGTGCCGCCTGAGATCGTCGCGAGGCTCTCGACCGAGACGCAGGCGATCATGCGCGAACCGGCCGTGATCGAGCAGCTCAAGAAGCTCGGCGTCGATCCGGTCGGATCCAGCCAGGCCGAGTTCACGGCCCATATCGCCAACGAGACCAAGCGCTGGGCCGAGGTGGCGCAGAAGGCCAATGTGAAGATCGAATAACCGCTGCGCTCGACCGCCGCCTCGCGAGCCCTCATCCTGAGGAGGCGCGAAGCGGCGTCTCGAAGGATGCTTCAGGAGCTCCGGAACTAGCTGGAGCATCCTTCGAGACGCGATCTGCGATCGCTCCTCAGGATGAGGGCTGAGTTCTCCCTTCCCCGACAGCCAGGATTTTCCAGAGCTATGACATCGACTGCCCTGACCCCCGAGAATCGCGAGAAGCTGAAGCGCGTCTCGACCGCGACCCTGACCACGGCGCTGTTCAAGCGCGGGCTGCGCAATCAGTTCATCCAGGATGTGCGCCCGCTTTCGCCGAACGCGCCGCGCATGGTCGGCGAGGCCTTCACCTTGCGCTACATCCCGGCGCGCGAGGATCTTGACCATCTCAGCGTGTTCGAGGGCACGCAGCATCCGCAGCGCGTCGCGGTCGAGACCTGCCCGCCCGGCCATGTCATGGTGATCGACAGCCGCAAGGATGCGCGCGCCGCCTCGGCCGGCGGTATCCTGGTGACGCGCCTGATGCAGCGCGGCGTCGCCGGCGTGGTGACCGATGGCGGCTTCCGCGACAGCCCGGAGATCGCGATGCTCGGCTTCCCCGCCTATCACAACCGACCGAGCGCGCCGACCAACCTGATCCATCATCATGCGCTCGACATCAACGCGCCGATCGGTTGCGGCGACGTGCCGGTCTATCCCGGCGACATCGTCGTCGGCGACAGCGAGGGCGTCTGCGTGATCCCCTCCCATCTCGCCAACGAGATCGCGGCCGAGGCTTATGAGCAGACCGCCTATGAGGACTTCGTCGAGATGAAAGTGCGCGAAGGGCACGGCATCTTCGGCCTCTATCCGGCCAATGCCGAGACCAAGGCCGAGTTCGCAAGGTGGCGGCCGGACTGGAAGTGAAGCGGCCTGCTGACGGCCTCAGGCCGCCAGCAATTCCCGCACCATCGGAATGACCTGCCGGCCATAGAGCTCAATGCAGCGCAGCAGCTTGTCCTGCGTGAGGGGACCTGCGCTGATCTTGAGCTGGAAGCGCTGCAGTCCGAGCGCCTTCACCGTCGCGGCGATCTTGCGGGCGACGGTCTCGGGCGAGCCGAGATAGAGCGCCCCGCCCGAAACCTCGCGCTCGAACTCCTCGCGCGACAGCGGACCCCAGCCGCGTTCGGCGCCGATGCGGTCGCGCATCGCCTTGAAGGCGGGGAAGAACTCCTCGGCCGCCTGCGCATCGCTCGCCGCGACATAGCCCGGCGAATGCACGCCGATCGGGCGCTCGGCCTGGCCAAGGCGCCCCATCGCATCGCGATAAAGCTGGGCGTAGGGCGCGAAGCGCTGGGCCGGGCCGCCGATGATGGCGAGCATCAGCGGCAGGTCGTAGCGCGCGGCCCGCACCACCGATTCCGGGCTGCCGCCGACGCCGATCCAGGTCGTCAGCTCGCCCTTTTCGATCGGGGGGAAGACCTGCTGGTCGCGCAGCGGCGGGCGAAGGCTGCCTTCCCAGGTGATGTTCTTCTTGCGGATCAGCTCGACGAAGAGGTCGAGCTTCTCTTCGAACAGCACTTCATATTGCCTGAGATCGAAGCCGAAGAGCGGAAAGGATTCGGTGAAGGAGCCACGGCCGAGGATGACCTCGGCGCGGCCGTTCGAGAGCGCATCGACCGTCGAGAAGCGCTGGAAGACGCGGATCGGATCGTCCGAGCTCAGCACGGTGACGGCCGAGCCGACGCGGATGCGGCTGGTGCGGGTGGCGATGCCGGCGAGAACGGTCTCGGGCGAGGACACCGCGAAATCGGAGCGGTGATGTTCGCCGAGGCCGAAGAAGTCGATGCCGGTCTCGTCGGCGAGCACGGCCTGCTCGACAAGGTCGCGGATCACCTGCGCATGCGGCAGCAGGGCGCCGTCCGGGCCGGCGGTGACGTCGCCGAAGGTGTCGAGGCCGAGCTGGAGGGAGGCGGGCATGGGCAGGTCCGAAACTGGTGCAGCACGCCATTTTGCCGGCGCCCGCGCCATCTGGCGCTGGCATCGCCGCCATTCAAGATGCGTCAGATCACGTCGCATTTTGACGGAACCGTCAAAATGCGAAAACCGTGATCGATTCTAGAAGTTTAGAGCATTGCTTCTGCGAAAAACCGGTTCCCACTTTTTCGCGCAATGCTCTAGCGCCGAGGGGTCTATGCGAATTCGCCAAAATCGGTACCATGCGGAACAATAATCTCCGCCTCACCCCCCATTTGGGTGTGGCGGGACGCAAGCGATTGCTGTTGCCTCGTCACACTCCGCAGAAGCGGGTTCGGAGTGCAATTGCAAAGGGGGAGAGATTCATGGAGGGCGAGGCTGTGGCCGAGAGCGAGCGCTCGATCGTCGGCAATCCGATGCTGCTGCCGTTCTTCGATCTCTCCTTCGAGGAGATCGAGCTGCTGTGCCGGATCAGGGCGGAGCAGCACGAGGGCTCTGGCGGGAGCGGCGACGGCGCCTGGTTCGCGAGTTTCATGACCGCACGGAAGGAGCCGGCGCGATAGGCGAGGCCATTTTAGTCGCGCTCGCCATGGTCGCCATCGCAGCGGGAGCATGGTGGGCGACGAACCGGTGGCGGCTCTAGACGCTGCCGCCGGCGGGCGATCACGCCGCCGGCTCGAGCCGGGCGCGGCCGAGAACCATGACGCGATCGATCTGGAAGCCGCAGCGCTTGAGCGCATCGTGATCCTGCGGCCAGGCGGCCGATCGCTCCAGCGAGATCGCGATGCGCGGCAGGTCGAGCTGTGCCGCGAGCTGGTTGGCGAAGCGCAGCAGCGCGTCGACGAGGCAGGTCCCGGGCAGGCGCATCATCGCGATCTCGGAGATCTCCAGCGTCGTGCCGCCCGCGATCGTGCGCGCGACGCGGAAGCCGAACAGGGCATGCGGCATGCCGCGCGCGTCACGCAGGGCGAAGACGCCGGATGGCTGGGCTCCGTCCTGCGAATTGTCGCGCACAAAGGCGGCCCAGCCATCCGGCGTGAGCTCTGGATGCAGCAGGGTGACGAGCCCGTAGACCGTGTCGGCGCTGTCGGACCCGATGCGCGCGACTTCGAAGATGTCATCGCCCATGCCGCGGCTCTCCAGAATTGCGGAGCGGCAGCCTCGGTTCGCCGGCCGTCGAGGCGCATTGATCTCGATCAATTCGTCTGCCGCCATGGCAGCTATGCTGCCATCGCCCCGAGCGTCCGTCAGCGAGGCGGTCATGCGAGCAGGAAGGTGCGATCGTGAGTTGCCAGCCCCCGGCGTGCAGCACTGCCGCCCGCGACGACGGCCTGTGCCGCAATTGCATGGTCCGCCTCGTCAGCGTCTGCGCCTCCCTCACCGACGACGAGCTCGCCGTGCTGGAGCAGCTGGCGACGCCGACGCATTTCGCTTCGGGCGACACGCTGTTCACGCAGGGCTCCGAGGCGCATTGCGTTTACAACGTCACTGCCGGTGTCGTGCGTCTCTACAAGCTCCTGTCCGACGGGCGCCGCCAAGTCGTCGGCTTCGCGCTGCCGGGCGATTTTCTCGGGCTCGCCATGCGCGACGCCTATGGTTTCTCGGCCGATGCGATCGGCGATGTCGCGGTCTGCGCCTTCTCGCGCGCGGCCTATACCGCGCTGGTCGACGCCAAGCCGCATCTGCTCAAGCGCCTGCACGAGTTCGCGACGCATGAGCTGACGCTCGCCCATGAACAGATGATGCTGCTTGGCCGCCGCACCGCCGAGGAGAAGCTGATCTGCTTCCTGCTCGGCATGCAGCAGCGCTGGGCCAGGCTCGGCAAGCCCTCGGTCACGGTACAGCTGCCGATGACGCGGCAGGACATCGCCGATTTCCTCGGCCTGACGATCGAGACGGTCAGCCGCACCTTCACCCGCCTCGCCAAGGACAAGACGATCCTGATCGTGCCCGGCGGCGTACGCGTGATGAACCCCGAACGGATGCACGCGGTCGCGGCTTGAGCTGCGCCGCCCGGCCGCAGTCCGTCCCGTTCCTGCCCTTGACCTGGATC
Source organism: Methylobacterium sp. (assembly GCA_013823325.1). Lineage (GTDB taxonomy): Bacteria > Pseudomonadota > Alphaproteobacteria > Rhizobiales > Beijerinckiaceae > Allobosea > Allobosea vestrisii. The sequence goes on along the minus strand of PNLY01000003.1, from coordinate 55,812 downwards.
AAAGCCTCCCGCCGGACCGGCGGCTAAGCCTCCTGTTGAGGGCGCATCCCAGCGCCTGCTACGAAGCAGGAGTCAGCGGTGACGGCGACGACGAGCCCTGTCCGGGCAATGACGGTCGGCGAGATGATCGGGATGCTGATCGCGGGAGCCTGCGTGCTGCCGCTGATCCTGATCGGCGCGCTGACCGAGAACTCCGGCTACGCCTTCCACGCCCTGCTCGGCGCGGCTGCGGCTGTGGCCAGCATCATCCTGATCGGCAATCGCTGCTTCGACGGCTCACCGGCGGTTCCGCCGCAGGAGATCGATGGCAAGCCCAACTACAGTATGGGGCCGGTCAAGTTCGCGACCGTCGCGGCGATGGTCTGGGGCATCGCCGGCTTCGCCGTCGGGCTGATCATCGCGCTGCAGCTCGCCTTCCCGGTGCTGAACTTCGACCTGCCTTGGACCAATTTCGGTCGCTTACGGCCGCTGCACACCTCTGCGGTGATCTTCGCCTTCGGCGGCAACGTCCTGATCGGCACCTCGTTCTACGTCGTGCAGCGCACCTGCCGGGCGCGGCTCGCCGGCGATCTCTCGCCCTGGTTCGTCGTGCTCGGCTACAACCTGTTCATCGTCATCGCCGGCACCGGCTATCTGCTCGGGATCACCCAGAGCAAGGAATACGCCGAGCCGGAATGGTACGCCGATCTCTGGCTGACCCTGGTCTGGGTCGCCTATCTCCTCGTCTTCCTGGCGACGCTGATGAAGCGCAAGGAGCCGCACATCTATGTGGCGAACTGGTTCTATCTCGGCTTCATTGTCACCATCGCCGTCCTGCATATCGGCAACAATGTCGCCGTGCCGGTCTCGATCCTGTCGCCGAAGTCCTATGGCCTGTGGTCGGGCGTACAGGATGCGATGTTCCAGTGGTGGTACGGCCACAATGCGGTCGGCTTCTTCCTGACCGCCGGCTTCCTCGCGATCATGTACTATTTCGTGCCCAAGCGAGCCGAGCGGCCGATCTATAGCTACCGGCTCTCGATCATCCACTTCTGGGCCCTGATCTTCATCTACATCTGGGCCGGCCCGCACCATCTCCACTACACCGCGCTGCCCGACTGGGCGCAGACGCTCGGCATGACCTTCTCGATCATGCTGTGGATGCCCTCCTGGGGCGGCATGATCAACGGCATCATGACGCTGTCGGGGGCCTGGGACCGCCTGCGCACCGATCCCGTGCTGCGGATGATGGTCGTCTCGCTCGCCTTCTACGGCATGTCGACCTTCGAGGGGCCGCTGATGTCGATCAAGGCGGTGAACGGGCTCTCGCACTATACCGACTGGACCATCGGCCACGTCCATTCCGGTGCGCTCGGCTGGGTCGCCTACATCTCCTTCGGTGCGATCTACTGCCTCGTGCCCTGGCTGTGGAACCGCAAGGGGCTCTATTCGCTCAAGCTGGTGAGCTGGCATTTCTGGGTCTCGACGCTCGGCATCGTCTTCTACATCACGGCGATGTGGGTCTCGGGCATCCTGCAGGGCCTGATGTGGCGGGCCTACACCTCGCTCGGCTTCCTCGAATACTCGTTCATCGAGACCGTCGCGGCGATGCACCCGTTCTATGTGATCCGGGCGCTGGGCGGCGCGCTCTTCCTGAGCGGCGCGCTGATCATGGCCTTCAATCTCTGGATGACCGTGCGCTCGGAGGAAGCTTCCGAGATGCCGGGAGCCACGGCGCTGCCGTCCGGCCAACTCGCCACCGCCTGAGGAGCCGTCATGACGAGCATCGAACATAAGGCTCCGCGGCGTTCGCTCTGGGCCAAGCACAAGATCTTCGAGACCAATTCGATCATCCTGGTCATCGGCGTCCTGCTGGTGATCTCGATCGGCGGCCTGGTCGAGATCGCGCCGCTGTTCTACCTCCGGAACACGATCGAGACCGTGCAGGGCATGCGGCCCTATACGCCGCTCGAGCTCGCCGGCCGCGGCATCTATGTGCGCGAGGGCTGCTACAATTGCCACAGCCAGATGATCCGGCCGCTGCGCGACGAGGTCGAGCGCTACGGGCATTATTCGCTCGCGGCCGAGAGCATGTACGACAAGCCGTTCCAATGGGGCTCGAAGCGGACTGGGCCGGATCTCGCCCGCGTCGGCGGCAAGTACTCCGACGAATGGCAGCGGGCGCATCTGGCCGAGCCGCGCGCGATCGTGCCGCAGTCGATCATGCCGGGCTATCCCTTCCTGGAGAAGACCGAGCTGGCGTTCGGCGACATCGCCGATGAGCTGCGCGCCAACCGCGCCGGCGGCGTGCCCTATAGCGACGAGATGATCGCGCAGGCGCAGGCCGACCTCAGGGCTCAGGCGACGCCGGACCATCCCGGCCAGGCCGATCTGGAGAAGCGCTATCCCAAGGCGCAGTCGCGCGATTTCGACGGCAATCCGCAGCGCATCACCGAAGCCGACGCCCTGATCGCCTATCTGCAGGCGCTCGGCACGATGGTCGACTTCAAGCTCTACGACGACAAAGCCAACATCCGCTGAGCCCGACCATGCAAACGACCTATCACTGGCTCGCCGGCTTCGCCCAATCCGCCGGGCTCCTCTACTTCGTCGCCGTCTTCCTCGGGGTCTGTGTCTACGCCTTCTGGCCGAAGAACCGCGCCCGTTTCGAAGAAGCCGCGCTCAACCCGCTGCGCGAGGACTGACCGATGGACCAGAAGCACGAGGATCCGCATGTCGATGCCGCCACAGGCATGCCGACGACCGGCCATGAATGGGACGGCATCCGTGAACTCAACACGCCGCTGCCGCGCTGGTGGCTCGGCATCTTCTACGCCACCATCGTCTGGTCCATCGGCTACTGGATCGTCTATCCGGCCTGGCCGCTGCTGACCGACGCGACCAAAGGCGTGATCGGCTACGCCAGCCGCGCCGACATCAGCGCCGACCTGGCCAAGCTCAAGGCGCAGCGGGCGGCGCAAGCCGCCGGCATGACCGAGGCCAGCCCGGCACAGATCAAGGCCGACCCGACGCTGTTCCAGATCGCGATGGCGCAGGGCAAGGCCGCCTTCGGCGACAATTGCGCCGCCTGCCACGGCGTCGGCGGCGCCGGCGCCAAGGGCTATCCCAACCTCAACGACGACGACTGGCTCTGGGGCGGTTCGCTCCCGGCGATCCAGCAGACCATCCGTCACGGTATCCGCGTCGCCGGCGACAACGACACCCGCGTCAGCCAGATGCCGGCCTTCGGGCGCGATGGCGTGCTGAAGCGCGAGGAGATCGCAGCCGTCGCCAGCCATGTCCGCGAGCTCGCTGGCCTGTCGACCGAGCCGAAGGCGGATCTGCCGCTCGGGCGCAAGGTCTACGCCGACAACTGCGCCGCCTGCCATGGCGCTGCGGGCAAAGGCAACCAGGAGCTCGGCGCGCCCAACCTCACCGACGCGATCAGCCTCTATGGCATGGACATGGCCTCGCTGACCGAAACCATCGCCAACAGCCGAAACGGGGTGATGCCGGGCTGGGCCGGACGTCTCGACGAGACCACGATCAAGGCGCTGACCGTCTATGTCCACTCGCTGGGGGGAGGGCAGTAGCGTGAGCACCGCAGAGGCCGACCAGGACGACATCCCGCTCTTCGCGGCGTCGCGGAAGGTCTATCCGCAAAGCGTGTCGGGCCCGTTCCGGCGCGCGAAGTGGCTTATCCTCGTCCTGTGCCTGGGCGTCTACTACCTCCTGCCCTTCCTGCGCTGGGATCGTGGCCCGTATCTGCCCAACCAGGCGGTGCTGGCCGACATCGCCAACAACCGCTTCTACTTCTTCTTCATCGAGATCTGGCCGCAGGAGGTCTATTACTTCACCGGCCTGCTGATCCTGGCTGCCTTCGTCCTCTTCCTGATGAACGCCGTCGCCGGCCGGGTCTGGTGCGGCTATCTCTGCCCGCAGACGGTCTGGACCGACCTGTTCCTTTCGGTCGAGCGCTTCTTCGAGGGCGACCGGCGCGAGCGCATGCGCCGCGACGCCGAGCCCTGGGGCTTCGACACGCTCTGGCGCAAGGTCGCCAAGCATGCGGTCTGGCTGGTCATCGCCTGGTGGACCGGCGGCGCCTGGGTGCTCTACTTCGCGGATGCGCCGACGCTCGTGCGCGAGCTTGCGACCTTCACCGCGCCGCTCTCGGCCTATGTCTGGATCGCGATCCTGACCTTCACGACCTACGCGCTCGCCGGCATCATGCGCGAGCAGGTCTGCAAGTATATGTGCCCGTGGCCGCGCATCCAGGCGGCCCTGACCGACGACGAAGCGCTCAACGTCACCTATCGCTATGATCGCGGCGAGCCGCGGGTCTCGGTGAAACAGGCAGCGAAGCTCAAGGCGCAGGGCGCGCCTGCGGGCGACTGCATCGACTGCTTCCAATGCGTCGCGGTCTGCCCGACCGGGATCGACATTCGCGACGGCGCCCAGATCGACTGCATCCAGTGCGGGCTGTGCATCGACGCCTGCGATACGGTGATGACCAAGATCGGCCGCCCGAACCGGCTGATCGCCTATGACACCGATGGCAATGTCCAGCGCCGGCTCGCCGGGCTCGCCGCGATCTACCGGCCGGTGCGCCTGCGCACTCTTGTCTATGCGGCGCTGATCGCCGTCGTCGGCGGCGCCATGCTCTGGCAGCTCGCGACCCGCAGCACCGCCGGCATCTCCGTGCTGCACGAGCGCGCCCCGCTGTTCGTCACGCTGAGCGACGGCTCGATCCGCAACGCCTATGCGGTGCGCCTGCTCAACAAGCGCCCGGAGCACCGGCCTTTCGCCCTGACGGTCTCGGGCCTGCCGGGCATAAGGATCGAGGCGGTCGGGATCGCGCCGAGCGCCGACCTGCGCCCGGTCGTCACCGTCGACCCCGACTCGTCGCGCGAGGTGCGGGTGCTCGTCACCGTCCCCGCCGGCGTGCCGCTTTCGCCCTCGCAGGCGATCACCATCACCGCCTCCGACCTCTTCGCCGGCGAGACCGTGCGCGCCGACGACCATTTCATCGCGCCGGAGTCCCATCGATGAGCTGCTGCGGAGTCATCATCATGCCCTATGAGAATCCGAGCCCGATTGCCCCGCGCCGCCCCTTCGAACTGACCGGCGGCATGGTCGCCGCCATGCTGATCCTGTTCTTCGGCGTGGTCGTCTCGGTTAATGCGACGATCCTGACGATGGCGCTGCGGACGATGCCGGGCGTCGAGACCCGCAGCGCCTATGAGACGAGCCAGCACTACAACGAGGAAATCGCCCGCCAGCATGAGCGCGATGCGCGCGGCTGGTCGGCGACCACGACGCTGGCCCGGCAAGGCGAAGGCGCCACGCTCACCGTCACCCTGGCCGATCGCAGCGGCGGGCCCCTCGTCGGCCTCGCCGCCAGCGCCCGCCTGCGCCACCCCGCGACATCCGCCCGCGACCACGACCTTGCGTTGAGCGAGAGCCGGCCGGGGCGCTACGAGGCCCGGTTCGAGACGATCGAGGCCGGCTCCTGGATCCTCGAACTGCAGGCCAAGCGCGGCGAGGAGGTCGTCTACGTCTCGCGCAGCCGCGTCACTGTGGCGGAGCGCTGACATGGCGGCGCAGGACCTCTCCGTCTTCGTGCGCCATCGCGACGATGGCATCGCCAGCATGGAGCTGGCGGTCGACGGGATACGCTGCGCCGGCTGCATGCAGGCGATCGAGGGCGGGCTCGCCCGCGAGCCGGCTATTCTCGGTGCTCGCGTCAACCTGGCGCTGAAGCGCGTCTCGGTGGAATGGCGCGAGGCGCTGCTGCGGCCGGAAGCGGTGGTCGAGAAGCTGGCCGCTCTCGGCTTCAAGGCCTATCCCTTCGTGGCCGAACGGCAGGCGGATGGGGCGGCCGTCGAGGAGCGCTCTCTGCTGCGCGCGCTCGGCGTCGCCGGCTTCGCCTCGATGAACATCATGCTGCTCTCGGTCGCGGTCTGGTCCGGCAATAGCGGCGACATCGATCCGACGACGCGCGACTTCTTCCACTGGCTCTCCGCCCTGATCGCGCTGCCGACGGCGGCCTATGCCGGCCGCCCCTTCTTCGAGAGCGCACTTCGGGCGCTGAAGGCCGGCGCCGTCAACATGGACGTGCCGATCACCATCGGCGTCGTGCTGGCGCTCGCCATGTCGGTCGCGGAGACCTGGAACCATGGCCGCCACGCCTATTTCGACGGCGTGGTTATGCTGCTCTTCTTCCTGCTGATCGGGCGCTATCTCGACCAGCTGATGCGCCGGCGCACCCGCGACCTTGCCGGCAATCTCGCCGCGCTGAAGGCCGAGACCGCAACCAGGCTCGCCACCGATGGCAGCACGACGGTGATGCCGATCGCCGCGATCGGGCCAGGCGATCTCGTGCTGGTGCGGCCGGGCGAGCGCGTCTGCGTCGACGGCATCGTCGAGACCGGCCGCTCCGAGCTCGACCAGAGCCTCGTCACCGGCGAGACCGCACCGGCCGCGATCGGACAGGGCGAGCGCGTCCATGCCGGCACGCTGAACCTGGCCGGCGCCTTGACCGTGCGGGTCGAGGCGGCCGGGCAGGGCACGCTGCTCGACGAGATCGACCGGCTGATGGACCAGGCGGTCGGCAACCGCTCGCGCTATGTCCGCCTCTCCGACCGGGCGGCGCGGCTCTACGCCCCGGTCGTGCATACGCTGGCGGCCTCGACCTTCCTCGGCTGGCTGGCCTTCGGCCTCTCCTGGCCGGAAGCGCTGATGATCGCCGTCACCGTGCTGATCATCACCTGCCCCTGCGCGCTCGGCCTCGCCATTCCCGCAGTGCAGGTCGTCGCGGCCTCCGCCCTGTTCAAGCGCAAGATCATGCTGAAGGAAGGCGATGCGCTGGAGCGCCTGGCCGAGGCCGATATGGCCGTCTTCGACAAGACCGGCACGCTGACCCTGCCCGAGCCGGAGATTCTCAATCCGGAGGCACTGCCGGTGGAGCGGCGTGCCGAGATCGGCGCGCTCGCGGCGGCAAGCGGGCACCCGCTGGCGCAGGCGCTCGCCCGGGCGCTCGGTGCGCCGCCGCCCGCCGGCGATGTGCATGAGGAGAAGGGGCTGGGTCTCTCCGAGGGGCAGGGTTATGGCGAGCGCCGTCTCGGCAGCGTCGCCTTCTGCGGCGCGCAGGCCGAGGCGGCCATGGTCGCGGCGCTGCATCCCGGCGCCTCGCTGATCGCCTATCGCCATGGCGCCTTCCGCACCGTGCTGGCGCTCGGACAGGCTTTGCGCCCGCAGGCGCGCGAGACGATCGCGGCCCTGCGCAAGTCCGGGCTTCGGGTCGCGATCCTCTCCGGCGACCGCTTCGAGGCGGTGGCGCCGATCGCCGCCGAGCTCGGCGTCACCGAACTGCATGCCGGCCTGATGCCGGGCGACAAGCTCGCTTTGCTCGATCAGATGGCTGCCGGTGGCCACAAGGTGCTGATGGTCGGCGACGGGCTCAACGACGCTCCGGCGCTGGCGGGGGCGCATGTCTCGCTCTCGCCGGTCAGCGCCACGCATCTGGCGCAGGCGGCGGCCGACATCGTCTTCCTCGGCGAGAGCCTGGCGCCGGTCGCGGCCGCGCTGACGATCGCCCGCAAGGCACGTCGGCTGATGCTGCAGAACCTCTTCTTCGCCGTGCTCTACAATGCGGTGGCGGTGCCGATCGCCATTGCCGGGCTGGCGACGCCTTTGGTCGCCGCCGTCGCCATGTCCGGCTCTTCGCTGGTGGTGACGCTCAATGCGCTGCGCGCCCGCGCAGCGGGGGAGGTCCGGCCATGAATATCATCATGATCCTGTTCCCGCTGGCGCTCGGCCTCGGCCTGCTCGGGCTGGGAGCCTTCTTCTGGTGCATGCGCAGCGCCCAGTATGCCGATCTTGACGGCGCTGCCTGGCGGGTGCTGCAAGACGATGACGCGCAGGGCGAGACGCAAACTGGCGAAACCGGGCGGGGTAGATCGTCGCCGCAGTGATTTCGCTCGGAAGCGGAGCTTCTCGTAGACGAAAAGGCCAGCCCTGACAGACAGAATTCCGCCAGCCAGGGGACAAAGCCCCGGCGCTTATGGCCGGGGCGATGGCGTCAATAATAGACGGTGCGGCAGACGCGCACGCGACGGCCATAGCGGTTGCGCCGGACGCTGCAGACCGTCCGACGACGGCGCGGACGACGCCAATACTGGCTGAACTCGGCCGGAGCCGCATCGAGCCTGGCGGCGTCATCGACCGGCAGGGAAGCAGCCTTGGCTGGCGCACTCGCAATGCTCGCGCCGATAGCACTTGCCGCGATGCCGCCAAACAGTGCAGTGACGAATGAACGACGGTCCATGATTTCTCTCCTTCGTATCGCCCACATGGATGTCTATTGCATGGATAATGAACGGACTATGAAATTCGGCCCCGTCGGCCAATGCTGACGATGAGCTCGTGCGATGTCGCCAAAATCTGAGAGAGGGGCCGGCGCTCTACCCGTGAAACAGCGCGGCTAACCTATAATACTCGATGATTCCAGACAGGAGGCACCGGGCGGGCGGCTGGAAGCACCAGCAGGGTTCTCTGGTCAGGCAGGCAGAACGACGACTTTCGCGCCTTTGGGGATGCGGTTGTAGAGGTCGATCACGTCCTGATTCATCATCCGGATGCAGCCCGAGGACACGGCTTCTCCGATCGTATCGGGCTCGTTGGTGCCATGGATGCGATAGAGCGTGTCCCGCCCGTCCTTGAACAGATAGAGCGCGCGGGCGCCGAGCGGGTTGTTCTCGCCGCCGGCCATGCCGCCCGACCACCTGGCGTAGCGCTTGGGCTCGCGCCGGATCATGTCGGGAGTCGGCGTCCAGCGCGGCCACTGCGCCTTGCGCTGCACGGTCGCGGTGCCGGTGAATTCGAGCCCTTCGCGTCCCACCCCGACACCGTAGCGCAACGCCTTGCCGCCCTCCTGGACGAGATAGAGGAAGCGGCTTCCGGGATCGACGACCAGCGTGCCCGGCGCGTGGCTCGTCGGATAGTCGACGAGCTGGCGCAGATTGCGCGAACGCAGATCCTCCAGCGAGACGGCGGGGACGCGGAAAGGCTCGCTCTCGACGGCGCCATAGCGCGCGAGGTCGAGGGCGCTGAACCGTGATGCGGGCGCGGGCGGCGGCGCAGTGCGCTGCGTGACCGTCGTGCAGCCGGCGGCCAGCAAGGCGAGGGCAAGACCGGCCATGCGCCGGGTCGGAACTGAAAGATCGGCCATGATCCGTGCGTCCGGTCTCACTGGGACACCGGCTTGGCGCGGGCATCGGCGACGACCTGCTTGAAGCCCTTGTAGTCGAGCGTCGAGGTCCGGAACGGGCCGACCAGATAGGTCGGCGTGCCCTGCAGACCGAGCGAGTCGGCCTGGGCCAGGTTCCGGCGCAGCAGTGCGGTGATCTTGTCGCCATTGGCGTCGAGATCGGCCTGGAGACGCGTCATGTCGATGCCGGCGCCCTGGATCGCCGCCGAGATCTGCGCCTTGTTCAGCCGCCCCTTGGTCGCCATCAGCGCATGGTGTGCGCGCTCATAGGCGCCCTGATAGGCCGCGGCGAGCGCAAGCTGCGCGGCATAGACCGAGGTCTCGGCGATGACCGGCCAGTCCTTGTAGACGAGCCGGATCTTGCCGTCCTCCTTGACGATGCGGGCGAGGTCCGGAGCCGATATCTTGCAGTAGGGGCAGTTGTAGTCGAGGAAGGCGACGATGGTGACATCGCCGTTGCGATTGCCCGAGATTGGCGCTTCCGGGTCGTTCAGGATGGCCTCGACGTCGATCTTGTTCTCCTCGGCCAAGACGGCCTCCGGCAAGGCCGCAGCCAGAAGCGAAAGGCCAAGGAGGATGGTGCGACGGTCGTGAAGCATGGGCTTGCGGCTCTCTCGGCTGCCGGGATCGCGCTGCGCCTGCCGATCCGGGAGCCAGGCGCGGCTCGCGGCGGTCGCATCGTCACGTCCCCGGCGGTGGACGGATGCGGGCCATCGGCGCTACCCAGCTTAAGCCAGCCTTAAGCTCGGCGGCGATGCTGGGCCGTGGAGGTCACATGCGCGTGCTCATCGTCGAAGACGACCCGCTTCTCGCCGACGGTCTTGCCGTCGGGCTGAGGTTGCACGGCATGAACGCCGAGCTGGTCGGAAGTTGCGGCGATGCGCGGCATGCGCTGGCGGCCGGCGCCTTCGACGCGATGGTACTCGACATCATGCTGCCGGACGGATCTGGCCTCGATCTGCTCCGGGACCTGCGGACACAGGGGGAGCGCTGCCCGATCCTGCTGCTGACCGCGCTCGACCAGACCCGCGACCGCATCGTCGGACTCGATCGGGGCGCCGACGATTATCTCGGCAAGCCGTTCGATCTCGACGAGCTCGCGGCGAGGCTGCGCTCGATCGGGCGGCGTGGCGAGGGCCGGGCAGCGCCCGCGATCATGGCTGTGGGCCTCGTCCTCGATCCTGAGCGCCACGCGGTGGCGCGAGACGGCACGACGATCGATGTGACGCGCCGGGAGTTCGCCGTTCTGCGCGCGCTGGCGGAGCGGCCGGGCGTCATCCGCTCGCGCGCGCAACTGGAGGAGCGGCTCTATGGCTGGCAGGAGGATGTCGAGAGCAACGCGATCGAGGTTCATATCCATAATCTCAGGCAGAAGCTCGGGCGCGAGCTGATCGAGACGGTGCGTGGCCTCGGCTACCGCCTCAAGGACGTGTCATGAGCTCGCTGCGCGGCCGGCTGTTCGCGATCCTGGTCGTCACCACGAGCCTGATCTGGCTTGCCGCGACGGCCTGGATCTATCTCGGAACCAAGAACGAGCTCGAGCGCGTGCTCGACACGCGCCTGCAGGAAGCGGCGCGTATGGTCGCCTCGCTGGTGCAGGATGATCGCTCCTCCCAAGCGGCGATCGCCGGCACTCCACAGTTCAATGCCGTGGAGACGGCCGGCTACGAGCGTCAGCTCTCCTGCCAGATCTGGTCGCTGGGCGGGCGTCTCGTCGCGGCGTCGACGACGGCCCCGGCCGAGCGGCTTTCAGCGCATGGCAGCGGCTTCCATGACAGCGTGATCAATGGCGAGGCGTGGCGCGTCTATGCCATCGAGGATGCGGCCAAGGGGGTGCGGGTGCTGGTCGGCGACCGCCTCGGCCTGCGCGAGCGGCTCGTGCAGGATCTCGTGCTCGGGCTGGTGGCGCCGACCCTGCTGATGCTGCCGCTCTTTGCCGGGTTGATCTGGCTCAGCGTCGGCAGGGGGCTTGCCCCGCTGCGGCAGATCGCCAGGGACCTCCAGAGCCGTCCGGCCGATGATCTCAGCCCTGTCGGCGCCAATGCGGTCAGGGAAATCCGCCCGCTCACCGACGCGCTGAACGGGCTGTTCCGGCGCCTCGATTTGGCCAGGCGGCACGAGCGCGAGATCACGGCCTTCGCCGCGCACGAGCTGCGCACCCCGCTTGCCGGCATCCGTACGCAGGCGCAGATCGCGAAGGCAGCCGGCAACGACGCGATACGCCTCTCGGCGCTCGACAGGATCGTGCAGGGCGTCGACAGGACGGCACGGCTGATCAGCCAGTTGCTGGCGCTTGCCAGGCTCGATGCTGCTGCAGCCAGCTCCGATCGGCAGCGCATCCGCGTCGGTCCGCTGCTACGCGAGATCGATGGCGAGCGGAAATGGCCGGAGCTCACCGTCGAGATCGATCCGGCTCTCGATGATCTCGTCCTCTCGGGACAGGCCGAGAATCTGCGGCTGGCCTTGCGCAACCTGCACGAGAATGCCTGCGGTCATAGTCCGGCAGGCGGGCAGGTGCGCTGGTTTCGCATCGCCGAGACTGCCCTCGCTGTAGAGGATGATGGCCCTGGCATTCCCGCTGAAGAGGTCGCGCTGGTGACGCAGCGCTTCTATCGGGGGCGCAGTGCCAAGACCGCCGGGACCGGCCTCGGATTGTCGATCGTCGAGACTGCCCTTGCGCGCCTGGGCGCCTCGCTGTCACTCGAAAATCGCACCCCGGCCGCAGGGCTCAGGGCGACGATCACGCTTCCGGCCGGACATCCATAGCCGATCTCTGGCGGCGCCCTTGAAGTGTATGCGCGGCCGCCGCCGGGCGGCCGCGCATCGCTGTTTTCAGGCGACGTCGAAGCGGTCGAGGTTCATCACCTTGGTCCAGGCCGCGACGAAGTCCTTGACGAACTTCTCCTTGGCGTCGGTGCTGGCGTAGACCTCGGCGAGGGCGCGCAGGATCGAGTTCGAGCCGAAGACGAGGTCGGCGCGGGTGCCGGTCCACTTGACGGCGCCGGTCTTGCGGTCGGTGCCCTCGAACACGTCCTTGGCCTCGGAGATCGCCTTCCACTGCGTGCCCATGTCGAGCAGGTTGACGAAGAAATCGTTCGTCAGCGCGCCCGGCCGGTCGGTCAGGATGCCGTGCTTGGAGCCGTCGGCGTTGATGTCGATGGCGCGCAGGCCGCCGATCAGCACCGTCAGCTCCGGCGCGGTCAGCGTCAGCAACTGGGCGCGGTCGATCAGCGCGACCTCCGCCGGCACCTTGGCGCCAGGCTTCTGGTAGTTGCGGAAGCCGTCGAGCACCGGCTCCATGACCTGGAAGGAGTGGATGTCGGTCTGCTCCTGCCTGGCGTCGGTACGGCCCGCGGTGAACGGCACCGTCACGTCATGGCCGGCAGCCTTTGCCGCCTGCTCGACGCCGACATTGCCGGCCAGCACGATCAGGTCGGCCAGCGAGACCTTCTGGTCGCCATCGGCCTCCTTGTTGAACTGGCGGCGGATGCCGTCGAGCACCTCGACCACCCTGGCGAGCTGCGCCGGCTGGTTGACCGCCCAGTCCTTCTGCGGCGCCAGCCGGACGCGCGCGCCATTGGCGCCGCCGCGCTTGTCGCCGCCGCGGAAGGTCGCGGCTGAGGCCCAGGCGGTGCCGACAAGCTCGGAGACGGTAAGGCCGGAGGCCCTGATCTTGTCCTTGAGCACGGCGACGTCGGCGGCATTGACCAGCGGGTGGTCGGCCGCCGGCACCACGTCCTGCCAGATCAGCTCTTCCTTTGGCACTTCCGGGCCGAGATAGCGCGAGCGCGGGCCGAGATCGCGATGGGTCAGCTTGAACCAGGCGCGGGCGAAGGCCTCGGCGAAGGCCTGCGGATTCTCGAGGAAGCGGCGCGAGATCTTCTCATAGGCCGGGTCGACCCGCAGCGAGATGTCGGTCGTCAGCATGGTCGGCTTGCGCTTCTTCGAGGGGTCATGCGCGTCCGGAATGATCGCCTCGGCGTTCTTGGCGACCCATTGATGCGCGCCAGCCGGCGACTTCTCCAGCTCCCATTCGAAGCCGAAGAGGTTCTCGAAGAAGAAGTTGCTCCACTGCGCCGGCGTCTGGGTCCAGGTGACCTCGAGGCCGCTGGTGATGGTGTCGCTGCCCCTGCCGGAGCCGAAGCCGTTGTGCCAGCCGAGGCCCTGCGCTTCGAGGCCGTCGGCCTCGGGATCGACGCCGACATTGTCGGTGGGGCCGGCGCCGTGGGTCTTGCCGAAGGTATGGCCGCCGGCGATCAGCGCGACGGTCTCCTCGTCGTCCATCGCCATGCGGGCGAAGGTGTCGCGGATGTCCCTGGCGGCGAGCAGCGGGTCGGGATTGCCGTCGGGCCCTTCGGGATTGACATAGATCAGGCCCATCTGCGTCGCGGCGAGCGGGCTTTCGAGATTGCGCGAATGCACTTTGCCGTCGGCGTCGTCATCGGCGACGAGAACGGCCTCGCCGGCAGGCTTCTCGACGCCTTCCGAACCATGGGCGTAGCGCAGGTCGCCGCCGAGCCAGGTGGTCTCGCGGCCCCAGTAGACGTCCTGGTCCGGCTCCCAGGTGTCGGCGCGGCCGGCCGCGAAGCCGAAGGTGCGGAAGCCCATCGTCTCCAGCGCGACATTGCCGGTCAGGATCATCAGGTCGGCCCAGGAAATCGCCTGGCCGTATTTCTGCTTGATCGGCCAGAGCAGGCGGCGCGCCTTGTCGAGGCTGACATTGTCCGGCCAGCTGTTGAGCGGGGCGAAGCGCTGCTGGCCCCGGCCGCCGCCGCCGCGCCCGTCGGCGAGCCGATAGGTGCCGGCGCTATGCCAGGCCATGCGGATGAACAGCGGGCCGTAATGGCCGAAATCGGCAGGCCACCAGTCCTGCGAGTCGGTCATCAGCTTGCGCAGGTCGTTCTTCAGCGCGGCGTAGTCGAGCTTCGCGAAGGCCGCGCGATAATCGAAGCCCTGGCCGAGCGGATCCGACTTCGCGGAATGCTGGCTCAGCAGCTCGACCGGCAGCCGGTTCGGCCACCAGTCATGGTTCTGCCGGGCGCCGCCGCCATGGGCGACGGGGCATTTGCCCGTGCTGTCCTCAGTCTTCGCGTTCATCTCTCTCTCCGAAGCTCGGCGGGGTTCCGGGATGGGTCTTAGCAGGGCCATTTCATTATTTTAATTCCGATTTTCTGATCGCGACGATAAGCTCAGATTATGACAAATCTGACCTTCAAGCAGCTGCGCTATTTCGATGCGCTGGTGCGGCACGGCCATTTCGGCCGCGCGGCGGAGGCCTGCGCGATCTCGCAGCCGGCCCTGTCGCAGCAGATCAAGGCGCTGGAGGCGGAGTTCGGCGCCGAGCTGTTCGAGCGGGACCGGCGCCAGGTCCGGCTGACGCGCTTCGGCGAGGAGATCGCCGCCCGGGCCAGGGACGTCCTGCGTTCGCTCGACGAGCTGGAGGGGTATGCGCACGCCTCGCGGGAGGGGCAGGTCACGCGCCTGCGCATCGGCGTGATCCCGACGGTGGCGCCCTATCTGCTGCCCGGCCTGATCGGCGATCTGACGCGCCTGCATGGCGAACTCGACCTCAATGTGCGGGAGACGCTGACGCCGAAGCTGGTCCAGGAGTTGAACGAAGGGCGCCTGGACATGGCGATCGTCGCCCTGCCGGTATCGGAGCCGTCATTGGCGGAAGTCGCGCTGTTCACCGAGCGCTTCGTGCTGGTCCGGCCGCGTGCGCAGGAGGGTGAGCCGGCGCCGGACCGTGAGGCCTTGCGCGAGATGCGGTTGCTACTGCTGGAGGAGGGGCACTGCTTCCGCGAGCAGGCCCTGTCGTTCTGCAGCACCAAGCCGCGCACGGTGCAGTCGCGCGATCTGCTCGATGCCAGCTCGCTGTCGACGCTGGTGCAGATGGTCGATGCCGGGCTCGGCGTCACGCTGATCCCGGAAATGGCGGTGCCGGTCGAGACACGCTCGGCCTCTGTCGCGATCACGCATTTCAAGGCGCCGGAGCCCTCCCGGACCATCGGCATGGTCTGGCGCAAGACCAGTCCGCTGGCGCGGCAGCTGCTGGAGATCGCGGAGGTGGTGCGGCAATCGGCCGGCGCGCTGCGCGGGACGCGCGTTGATGACTCCTCGGGAGCCGGTGACGGCGCCGCAAGGCGGGCGGGCTGACCGGCCCGCCAGGGCCGTCGTCGGGGATCGCGGATACGTGCCGAGGACGGCGATGCGGAGGGGGCGGCCTTTGCCCTGCCGCTGACGAGCGCGAGCGGGGCGATCCTCAAGGAAGCGGCCTCGGCCATTCCATCACCGGCGACCGCTGGATCGGCGTGAAGGTTCGGCCCACCGCCCGTAGCCGGTTCATCCTCCAGTCGAAGCCGTCGCCTGCGCGATCGCCAGGAAGCGGCGCAGGACCGGTGTCTCGCGCTCGAGCGACCAGGCCGCGACAAGCTCGGCCACGGGAGCATCCTTGTCCCGCAGCGGCCGGTAGACCACGCCTTCGAGATCGAGCCGCGAGACCGAATGCGGCACCAGCGCGACGCCGATGCCGCCGCCGACCAGCCCGATGATGGTGTGGAGCTGGTTGACCTCCTGCGCCACCTGCGGCTCGAAGCCTGCCCGCCTGAAGGCGGCGCGGAAGCGCCCCTCGACATAGCGCCGCTTGCGGGCCGGGGTGACGATGAAGCGCTCCTCACGCAGTGCCGA
Source organism: Methylobacterium sp. (assembly GCA_013823325.1). Taxonomy (GTDB): domain Bacteria; phylum Pseudomonadota; class Alphaproteobacteria; order Rhizobiales; family Beijerinckiaceae; genus Allobosea; species Allobosea vestrisii. The sequence continues at coordinate 39,878 of PNLY01000003.1, read as the reverse complement.
GAGCGGGACCGAGTCCGCCTCCGCCAGCGGGTGGCCCACAGGCAGGGCGACAAGATAGCTCTCGCGCAGCAGTGGCAGTCTGCCGAAATCCGGCTCGTTGAACATCGGCCTGAGCAGGCCGACATCGATCCGGCCCGAGCGCAGCGCCTCGACCTGCTCCTCGGTCACCATCTCCTGCAGGAAGAGGGAGACTTCCGGCAAGTCGCGGCTGAGCCGGGAGACCAATCGCGGCAGCACGTTGAAGGGTGAAGCCTCGACGAAGCCGATGGTCAGGCGGCCGATCTGGCCCTTCGCCGCCCGCCGCGCTCCCATGGCCGCCTGCTCGAACTGGCGCAGGATGGCGAGCGCGTCGGTGAGGAAGACGCGGCCGGCATCGGTCAGGGCGACGCGGCGCTTGGTCCGCTCGAACAGCCTGACCGCGAGCGTTTCCTCCAGCCTGGCGATCTGCTGGCTGAGCGCCGGCTGGGTCACGCCGAGGCGCGCCGCGGCGCGGACGAAATGGAGCTCCTCCGCCAGGGTGACGATGGAGCTCCTCCGCCAGGGTGACGAAGGAGGACAATTGTCTCTGGTCCATGCGGCCTCCGGAGCAAATCACTTATAAGCAAAACTAATTTCTCGATGGCTTTCCAGTCGCAGATTTTCATGTTCGAGCGGGCGCAAGCAATGCCTGCCTCGCGCGGGAGGATTGAGCGATGACCGGTCGGGATGGTGCAGACGGCTCGAGGCGCAGCATGCTGCTTGCCGTGCTTGCGGCGACGGCCGGGCTTTGGGCCGTGCCGGCGGCAGCGCAGGCGCCCTGGCCGAGCAAGCCGATCCGGATCGTCGTGCCCTATCCGGCCGGCGGCAATGTCGACCTGCTCGGGCGGCTGATCGGCCCCAAGCTCAGCGAGGCGCTCGGCCAGCCGGTTGTGATCGACAACAAGCCCGGCGCGGCCGGCGCGATCGGGACCGCCGACGCCGCCCATGCCGAGCCTGACGGCCACACGCTGCTGATCGGCGACATCGCCACCCACGCCATCAACCCGGCGCTGCAGGACAAGCTCTCCTACCGGCCGATGGAGGATTTCACGCCGGTGATCCGGCTGACCTCGGTCTCGCTGCTGCTGGTGGTCAATCCCAAGGGGCCGGCCAAGGACCTCGCCGAACTCATCGCCTTCGGCAAGGCCAATCCGGACAAGCTGACCTATGCCTCGGCCGGCCTCGGCACGCCGCAGCATCTCGCCTTCGAGCTGCTGAAGGCGAAGACCGGGATGCTGGGCACGCATGTGCCCTATCGTGGGTCGGCTCCCGCGATCAACGACCTCGTCGCCGGCCATGTCACGGCGATGATCGACGGTACCGCCGTGCCGATGGCACGCGAGGGCGCGCTGCGGGCGCTCGGCGTCACCGGGCCGAAGCGCTCGGCCGCCCTGCCGGATGTGCCTACCATCGCCGAGGCGGGCGCGCCAGGCTACGAGTTCGCCTCCTGGCACGGACTCTTCGTGCCGGCGAAGACGCCTGCGGCGATCGTCGGGCGGCTCAATGCCGAGCTCAACAAGGTCGTCGCCGACCCTGCGGTGCGCGAGCGCATGGCGGCACTCAACATCGATCTGGTCGGCGGCACGCCGGCCGCCTTCGGCGATTTCATCAAGGCCGAGGCCGGCAAGATCGCGGAGCTCGTCCGCATCTCCGGCGCCAAGGCGAACTGAGGGCAGGACGATGCCGGACGCAGCCGCCGACCGTTACGAGGAACTCGCCGGCGAGGCCGTTCCGCCGGCGCAGGCCGCGTCAGAGGTGCCCCGGCGCAACCACGTCCTGTTCGTGACGGTCGACCAATGGCCGGCGCGGCTGCTCGGCATCGCCGGCCATCCGGTGGTGGAGACGCCGACGCTCGACCAGATCGCCCGTGTCGGCACGCGCTACACCAACGCCTATGCCGAGTGTCCGATCTGCATCCCGGCGCGGCGCTCGATGATGACCGGCACCAGCCCGCGCGGCCATGGCGACCGCGAGTTCCAGCCGGCCCTGCCGATGCCGGCGCAGCTGCCGACCCTGGCGCAGAGCTTCCGCGACGCCGGCTACCAGACCGCGGCGGTCGGCAAGCTGCATGTCTATTCGCAGCGCAACCGCATCGGTTTCGAGGAGGCGCTGCTGGCGGAGGAGGGGCGCGGCCATCTCGGCGGCGTCGACGATTACGAGCTCTTCCTCGCCGATCGCGGCTACCCCGGCCAGCAGTTCATGCACGGCATGAGCAACAATGAATATGGCTGGCGCAGCTGGCACCTGCCGGAGGAGCTGCACGTCACCAACTGGACGACCTGGGCGGCGGCGCGGACGATCAAGCGGCGCGACCCGACGCGGCCCGGCTTCTGGCACGTTTCCTACACCCATCCGCATCCGCCGCTGGTGCCGCTGGCGAGCTATTTCGAGCGCTATCGGGCACGCGAGGTCGACGCGCCGCGCATGGCCGACTGGGCGAGGGATCCGGAGGCGCTGCCCTATGCGGTGCGCGTCGCCTGGAACTATTGGGAGCAATTGCCGCCGGCGCAGCTCGCCGATATGCGCCGCGCCGTCTATGCGCTCTGCACCCATATCGACCATCAATTGCGCATCCTGATCGGGACGCTGCGCGAGGAGGGCCTGCTCGACGACACCGTCATCCTGATCTGCGGCGATCATGGCGACATGCTCGGCGACAACGGCCTCTATGCGAAGCGGTTGATGTATGAGGGCTCGGCCGCCGTGCCGATGCTGCTCGCCGGCCCGACCGGCGACAAGCGGGTCGGCGTCGGCGCCACCGATGGCCGCCTCGTCGGCCTGCAGGACATCATGCCGACGCTGCTCGACCTCTGCGGCGTGCCGGTGCCGGCAAGCTGCGAGGGGCTGTCCATGGTCGGCGAGCGCCGCCGCGAGATCCTGTACGGGGAATCGCTCGTCGGCGCCAAGGCGACACGCATGGTCCATGACGGCCGCTACAAGCTGATCTGGTATCCCGCCGGCAACCGCCTGCAACTCTTCGACCTCGAACGCGATCCGCATGAGGCGCGCGATCTTGCCGCCGAGGCCGCCCATGCGCAGACGCTGGAACGGCTCAGTCGCGCCCTTGCCGGCCAGCTCTATGGCGGCGACGAGGCCTGGCTGCGCGACGGCGCGCTCGTGGGGATGGCCGAGCCCGCTTTGTCGTCTGCGCCCAATCGCGGGCTGTCGGGGCAGCGCGGCCTGCATTACCCGCCGATCCCGCTCACCGATCCGGCCAAGGCGGTCGGCTCGGGCTGAGCATAGGCCGCCGGGCGGCTCGCTGGTCTCGCTTCGTGTTGCGGTGTGGCTTGTTGCGCTTATCTTCGAGCCATGCACCCGATCGCCTTCGACAATTCCTATGCGCGGCTGCCACCGCGCTTCTATGCCACCGTCGCGCCGACCATCGTCGCCGCGCCCCTGCTGATCCGAGTGAACGCGCCGCTTGCGGCGGAGCTCGGGCTGGATCCCGCTTGGCTGGAGGGCCCGGACGGTCTGGCGATGCTGTCCGGCAACAGCGTGCCGGCCGGCGCGGCGTCGATCGCGACCGCCTATGCCGGCCACCAGTTCGGCGGCTTCAGCCCCCAGCTCGGCGACGGGCGCGCGATCCTGCTCGGCGAGCTCGTCGATCGGCATGGCCGGCGGCGGGATCTCCAGCTCAAGGGCGCGGGCCCGACGCCGTTCTCGCGCCGCGGCGATGGCCGGGCGGCGCTCGGGCCGGTCCTGCGCGAATACATCGTCAGCGAGACGATGGCCGCCCTGGGCATCCCGACCACGCGCGCGCTCGCTGCAGTGCTGACCGGGGAGGTCGTCAGGCGAGAGACGCTGCTGCCCGGCGCGATCCTGACCCGCGTCGCCTCCAGCCATATCCGCATCGGCACCTTCCAGTTCTTCGCCGCCCGCGGGGATGTCGAGGCGCTGCGCCTGCTCGCCGACCACGTGATCGCACGGCACTATCCGGAATGCACCGGCGATGGTCGCTATCTTGCTCTGTTCGAGGCCGTCCTCGCCGCGCAGGCCGCGCTCGTCGCGCAATGGATGACGATCGGTTTCATCCACGGCGTGATGAACACCGACAACATGTCGATCGCCGGCGAGACCATCGACTACGGCCCTTGCGCCTTCATGGACGTCTATCACCCGACGACGGTGTTCAGCTCGATCGACGAGCGCGGGCGCTATGCCTTCGGCAACCAGCCCCCGATCGCGCGCTGGAATCTGGCGCGCTTCGCCGAGACGCTGTTGCCGTTGCTGGCCGAGGACGCCGACGAGGCGGTGTCGATCGCGCAGGAGGCGCTCGGCCGGTTCGATCCGCAATTCCAGGCACATCTGATCGCAGGGTTCCGCCGGAAGCTCGGGCTTGCCACCGAGGAGGCGGAGGATGTCGAGCTCATCAAGGCGCTGCTCGAGACGATGCAGCGCGGCGAGGCCGATTTCACCCTGGTCTTCCGGCGCCTGAGCGAGGCAGCGGGGCAGGCAGAGGGCGCGCAGGCCTGTCGCAGCCTCTTCACCGACCCGGCCGAGTTCGACGCCTGGGAGGGCCGCTGGCGCCAGCGCCTGCTGCAGGAGCCCGCGCCGGCGGAAACACGCCGGGAGGCGATGCTGCGCGCCAACCCGCTGTTCATCCCGCGCAACCACCTGGTCGAAGCGGCGATCGAGGCCGCCGTCGAGCGCCACGATCTCGGCCCATTCGAGACACTGCTGGGCGTCCTCGCCGATCCCTTCGAGGACCAGCCGGGCCGGGAGGACCATGCCCGGCCGCCGGCTGCGCATGAGCGCGTGCTGGCGACGTTCTGCGGGACCTGATTTCGCCGCCCCTCTCAGTCGGCCACATCGACGTCGATGGCGAAGACGCGGCTGCTGCCCGGCTCGAGCAGGGGTGAGGGAGCATTACGTCCGTCGTCGCAGCGCCCGATCGAGCAGGGTTCGATCGACATCACGCCGGCGCCCGCCCGCAAATCGCGCCAGAGCTGCAGCCAGGGCAGTTCTACGGTGTTCCAGTGAAAGGCGACGGTCGCAGCCTTGCCATGCACGCTGCAGCTCGCCTGCGCGCTGGTCGCGGGGTGCAAGGAGGCCGGCACCATCGCGTGCTCAGGCGCGGACAGCGGCCCGGCCAGGCGCTCGCCGTCGAGTTCGATCGTGCTGCCCTCGATCATCGGATAGCCGAGATTAAAATGGTAGAGCGCCATGATCGGGGCGGGCTCGGCGCCGATCACCGTGACGCGGTCGCGAAGGCTGAGCGAATTGCCGCCGATCGGCGCCTCGATCCGACGATGCAGGCGATAGCCGAGGCCGCCATGGGCCCAGCAGATCGCCTCGCCCTCGCAGAACAGCATCGGCACGGCGGCGTCCCAATCCTCGCCATAGGCGATGAGCCGCGCCGGCGTGAACGGAGCCGAGCCGTGCAGGGGCCGCCCGTCGGCCGGCTGGCGGATATGGTCGAAGCCGGTGGTGTTGAGGAAGCCGCCGAAGGCATTGCTGAAGCGGCGCTCGCGGTCGGCCGGCCCGGTATCGGGCCGGCGCAGGCCGGCGGGGCTCTGCCAGCCGAGCTGGACGCCGCGCCAGGACAGGGTCGCGATGTCCATCAGCCGGCCGACGGTCACCCAGAAATCGAGCCCGCCCCCGGTCGAGAAGGCCAGCGTCTCGATGCCGGCCTCTTGTCCTTCGGCCAGGATGATACGGCGCACGCTGGCGAACTGCCGGGGATCGGCAGCGAGATGGCGCGGGAAGGTCGCCGGTTTGCGCATCGTCAGCCGGCCGCGCTCGGGTCGAGGTCGATGCGGGCGAAGGCCTCAGGCGGCGCGCCGTTTTCCGTCATGAGGCGCCGCATCAGCGCGGCGAGCCGCCCCTCGACCGCTGCGTCGCTCAGAGGCGCTTCCTGTCCTGGATCTGTCGCGAGGTCGTAGAGGCGCGTCTCGGACTCCAACAGCGCTCCGGGGCCGTAGTTGTTGTACATCGGCGAGCGCTCGATCACCGGCACCTTCAGCAGGTTCGCGCCCTTGGTAAAGCCGAGCGGCGGCGAGATGGTCGTGCCGGCCAACTCCTCGGTCGAGAAGGGCGAGAAGATGTGCGTCGGCATCAGCGTGTACTGGTAGAGTTCCTGCTTCGACAGGTCCTCCGGGAAGCGGTGATAGGTGTAGCGCCCGTCGGCGACGTTCACCGCTCCGCCGAAATAGCCGAACAGGACGCCGTCGCGCGGCGCGGCGCCATCCGCCATGCGGCAGAGCGAGATGCCCTCGTTCTCGGCCGGCGGCGTGGCGCCGAACAAATCGAGGAAGGTCGGCGCGAGGTCGATCGACTGGGTCAGCGCCTGCGAGCGCGTACCGGCGCGCTCGGGATGGCGGGGATCGTGCAGGAAAAGCGGGATATGGGCGACCTCCTCATAGAGGTTCATCCGGTTCTTAGCCCAGAAATCATGCTCGCCGAGCAGGAAGCCGTGGTCGGTGGTGACGACGAGGGCGGTGTCCTTCCACATCTCGTTGGCGTCGAACCAGTCGAGGAGCTGGCCGAGCAAGTCGTCGCACATCGCCACGACGGCGTAGTAGTTGGCGCGCAGCTCCTCGCATTCCGCCGGCAATTCGTCGACGCGGCCATAGCGCGGCCAGTCGCGGATCGGGCCGTTCCAGCCGGTGTCGAAGGCTTCCTTGAAGCGGGCCGGGGCGGTGAAGGGCTCGTGCGGGTCGAAGGTCTCGATCTGCAGCAGCCAGTTGTCGGCGTCCTTGTTGCGCTCGAGGAAGTCGAAGCCCTCGGCGAAGCAGCGTACCGAGGGGAAGTCCTCCTCCGCCTTGATGAACTCGCGGTTGATGATGTTCTGGCCGAAATAGCTGCGGCGGGCGTCGCTGAACTGGCGCGCATGGTATTTCTCGCGCAGCCGCTCCCAATGCGGCTGGACCATCGCCTTCCAGCGGTCGCCTTCCTGTCCGCGCACGAACTCGTAGGAATCGTAGCGGTTGTGGTAGGTCGCGCCGCCATCCTCCCAATAATGGAAGTGGTCGGTGATCAGGTGGCTGTAGGTCCCGGTTTCCCTGTGCAGGATCTCCGGGAAGGCGTTGTCGAAGGGTTCGAGCGGCCCCCAGCTGCGATGCAGGAAGGTCAGCCGCCCGGTCAGCATGTCGCGCCGCGCCGGCATGCAGGGGAGGCTGCCGACATAGTGCTGGTCGAAGCTCACCGACCGGCGCGCCAGCCTGTCGAAATTCGGCGTCGGCACGCGCGTGCCGCCATAGCAGCCGAGCATGTGGCGGTTCAGCGAATCGAAGAGGACGAATACGGCCTTCACAATGGTCTCCCGGCTCGGTCCCGCTCCAGGCGCTATTTCACGGCGCCCTGGGTCAGGCCTTTGACGATGTAGCGTTGGGCGAAGAGCATCACGATCAGGGCCGGCAGCATGGCGAGGCCGGCGCTGGCCGCCATCTGGGTGTACTGGATCTCGAATTCCTGGGCGAACTTGGCGATCGCGACGGGGACGGTCGCGGTCTGCTTCATCGTCAGCGCCAGCGAGACCGCGAACTCGTTCCAGGAGAAGACGAAGGTCAGGACCGATGTCGCGGCGAGGCCCGGCGCGATCACCGGCAGCACGACGTTCCAGAGCAGGACGGGCGTGGTCGCGCCATCCATCAGCGCGGCCTCTTCCAGTTCCTTCGGCACCTCGCGCACGAAGACGCTCATCAGCCAGATCGCCATCGGCAGATTGAGGGTCGCATGCGCCAGGATCAGGCCGGTGAAGCTGTTCTCCAGGCCGACGGTGCGCAGCATGGTGAACCAGGCGCTGGCGAGCGCGACCGGCGGGATCATGTGGAAGACCAGCGTCCAAGCCAGGAAAACCTGCACGACCCAGCGGCGCCAGAGCGTGCGGTTGAGCGAGAAGGCGGCAAGCGTCGCCGCGCCGACGCAGAGCACGGTGCTCGCCACGCCGACGATGATCGAGTTGCGGTAGTTGACCAGGAATTCCGAGGTCTTGGAGAACAGCACCTCGTGGAAATTGAAGAGCACCGGCGAGAAGGCGACCTCGCCCATCAGCAGCGAGATCTGGGTGCGGAAGCCGGCGGCGACCGTCCAGATCACCGGCACCAGCACGATCGCCGCGCTGACGAGGAGGGCGACGTGGATCGGCCAGCCCGAGGGAGCGCCCGACCGGCCGCTCATGCCCGGCCCTCCGAGCGTCGGCGCGCCGACAGCGCCACCACCAGTAGCAGGCAGACCAGGAAGATCACCGTCACCGACATCGCCGAGCCGTAGCCTGCCTTGTCCTCGGTGAAGAAGCGCTGGTAGAGCGTGAAGCTGATGACTTCCGTCGCCGTGCCCGGCCCGCCCTTGGTCAGCAGATAGACCTCGTCGAAGACTTTGAAGGCGAGGACGAGGCGGAAGGCGAAGGTGACGACGATGGTCGGCACCATCAGCGGCAGGGTGACATAGAGCAGCTCCTGCCAGGCATTGGCGCCATCGATCTTGGTGGCCTCGTAGACGTCCTGCGGCAGCGATTCCAGCCCGGCCAGGAAGAGCAGGAAGCAGAACGGCGTCCAGTGCCAGATATCGACCATGATGACCGAGAGCAGCGCGATCCGGCCATCGCCGAGCCAGTCGACCGGCCCGAGCCCGACGAGGCCGAGGATCTGGTTCGCCAGCCCGAAATCGAAATTGAGCATCAGCTTCCAGATCGCGCCGATGACGATGCCGGGGATCAGGATCGGCAGAATGAAGATCGTCCGATAGAGCACGCGCGCCCGGCTGACCTTGCTGACCAGCAGCGCCAGCGAAAAGCCGAGCAGCATCTGCCCGGTCACCGCCCCGAGCGCGAACAAGCCGGTGTTCCAGAGGCCGGCGCCGAACAGCGCATCGCTGAACAGGGCCCGGTAGTGGTCGAGCCCGGCCCAGCTACGCACCGCCCGGCCCTCGGCCCAGGCGACGTTCTGGAAACTGGTGAGGACGAGCCCGACGAGCGGGATGATGCTGAGCGCCAGCAGCATCACCAGAGCAGGTGCGAGTGTCAGCCAGCGCCAGAGACGCTGGTCGGCACTCTCCGTCTGTCCGGCGATGCCCCGTGCATCGCCCTTTGCCGCAACTCCTGCCATGCTCCGTCCTCCTCGCCGCCCGGACGTCACTTGAGCGGCTGGAGCCCGCCGGTCTTGTAGGAATACTTCTCCATGATCTTGTGGATCTCGGCCGACATGCCGTTGAGGGCGTCGACGCTGCTGATCTCGCCGGCCACGGCCCGGTTGAGCCCGATCTCGAGCACGGCGATGACGTCGTTGGCCTCGGGGAACTGGTAGATGTTGACCGCGTGCGGCAGCGCCTCTGCCAGCGGCTTCATCCAGCGATATTTGCGCTCCTGCGCGATCGGGTCCTTGTAGACCGCGGCATGCACCGGGATGCCGCCGGCCTTCGCCGTCTCCATCTGGGCGTCCTTGGTCTGGAACCAGCGCAGGAACTCGACCGCCGCGCGCTTGCGGTCATCCGGGACGTTGCGGGAGATGCCCGCGAGCCAGTGCCCGAGGCCCGGGGCAGTCGGCAATCCCGGTTGCGAGGGCGGCGGCGCGAATTCGATCTTGTCGACGACGGCCGATTTGTTGGGATCGTCCATCTGCGACCAGGCGGCGATCACCATCATGATGTGCGCGGCATGGCCGGTCACCATTGCCTGGATCACCTCGGCTTGGTCGGAGGCGGCGGTCTTGGGGTGGCCGACGGTGCGCGCCAACCGGATGTAGTAGTCGAGCGCCGCGCGTCCCTCGGGCGAGTTCAGCGTCACCGAATAGTCGCCGGCCGACTGGTCCTTGAAGATGCCGCCGCCGAACCCGTAGAGGTAGGGGTAGAAATCATAGGCGACGGTATGGGGGCCGCGCGCGCCACGCTGGACGATGCCGTACATGCCAGGGGGCTTGTGGAACCTGGCCGCATTCGCCTCGAGCTCGGCGAAAGTCTTCGGCGCCGCAAGCCCGGCCTGCTTGTAGAGGTCGCCGCGGTAATAGAGCAGCGGGATCAGCGGCGAGACCGGCAGCGACATCAGCTTGCCGTCGGCCGTCACCGTCTTCTTCTGGGCGTTGTAGTAGATGGTGTCGCCGAGCGTGTAGATCTCGGGATCGAGCTTGAAGCCGGGATCGATGTCGGTGATCGCATCGAGGAAGCCGCCGGCATACATCTCGGTGAACCAGCCCGAGTTCATGATCAGGATGTCGTACTGGCCGCGCTGGGCGCGCACCGAGTTGCGCTGCTTCTCCAGCGAGCCGGCGAAGGGATTAACGTCGAGCTCGACCTTGTTGCCAGTCGCCGCCTCATAGGCCTCGACCGTGCGGCGGAAGCTGGCGAACCAGGGCGACTGGTTCACCACGATGGTGATCGGCGCCTGGCCCTTGGCGTAGAGCGGCCGGATGCTGCCGGTGCCGAGCGCAGCGCCGAGACCGGTGGCCCCCATCCCCTTCAGGAGATCGCGTCGCGGCAAGCGAAAGTCGAAGCTCATGTCATCCTCCCTGCGAAACCGTTCCACGCTGGTCGGCCGTCAGCTTAACGGCTTTCCGACATCCCGTGTTCTTACCGGCAGAAGACCGGGCTGGCCCAGGCCCACTGGCCGTTGGCCTGGCGCATCCGAACATAGACCCAGTCGCCTGATCGCAGCGGTTCGAGTGCGATCTTACCCTGCCATTGCCACTGATGCGGACGGGGCAGGGGGAAGAGCCTGAAGGCGGGGCTGTCGATCGGGCCGAGATTGGCCGCAAGCGCCCCGCCGAGCAGGCGCTCCGCCGTCACCTCGAAACGCTGGCCGTTGGCGTCGAGCACGAGGCGGGCATCGCTGCCGAGCCGCACGCGCGCTGCGACCGCCTGCATTGCCGGCGTCAGGTTGTTCGGGTTCGACGAGGCGGTGATCGAGAAGCCGATCCGGTTGCCGTCGAGAAAGACCTCGTCCTCGTCCTGCCCGTCGGCATCGCCTTCGAGCGGCGAGACGACCTCGTTGCCGCGCAGGCGCGGTTCGACCGAGAGAATCTCGCCGCCCTCGACCCGCAGCGATCCGCTCCAGCGATGCTGCCTGCCGCGGGCACCCCAGCCCAGTTCCAGGACGACGATGGTCTCCAGCCCGGCGCTGTCGCCATCGATCGGGGATGCCTCGACCTCCGGCACCACGCGCCGCACCAGCGCGCCGTTCCGGATGACGTCGATATAGTCGATATGGCCCGGCGCGACGGCTTCGAGGCGAAGAGTCTGATCCGCGGCCGCCTCGACCTCGCCACCCGGCATCGCCCCGCCGAGGGTGAAGAAGAGATGGGCATTGTCGCCGGTCAGCGCGCCGGTGCGCCGCTGCATGATCGCGTCCCAGAGCGCGCCGCGATCATTGCTGCCGGCATAGACCACGGAACGGCCATGCCCGTAGGAGCCGGGATAGCCGCTATGGTGGTCGGTGTTCCCCAGGAAGCCGAAGCGGTGCCCGAGATCGAGCCCGTGCCGCACGGTCGAATGGCCGTCGCTCGGGCCCATCGAATGCAGGAAGGGCCGGTCCATGATCGAGGTCTCGGAGCAACCATGCATGGAGACGATCTCCAGCACCGGCGACAGCTCGGGATCGAGCGAGGTCCAGTTGATGCCGCGGGCGCCGAGCCGGTAGCCGATATGATGCGGGAAGGCGAAGGCGCCCGTACCGGCTTCGGCCTGCAGCATCGGTTTCAGCTCCGCCGGGCTGTCGGCCTTGAGGATCGGGCGCTGCGTCAGGTCGCGATAGACGATCGTGTAGTCGCCATGGGCGAAGGAATGGATCTCGTAGCCGGGAAAGACGATGAAGCGGCCGGGTTCGTCGGCTGCGGCGAGCGTGGCGAAGTGCCCGGGCCAGAGCCTGTCCAGCCGGGCGAAGCCCTTGACGTGGAAGTCGACGATATGGGCGACGCTGGCGTCGTCGACCGGCATGTCGGGCCAGTAGGCATGACCGGTCACCGAGACGAAATCGAGCTGCCGGCGCGCCCGCTTCAACGCCTGCTCGAGGCTGCCATGCCCGTAGGAAATGCCGCAGTGATTGTGCAGATCGCCGTAATACGGCCTGACCCCGGCCTGCGAGGCCAAAGGTGACAGCCTTTCCGGAAGGCGCTCGCCAAGCATGCCGTTCCCACCCGCTTATTGATCTTTCAGGTGGGCACGCTAGCGCGGGTCAATATATATTGCAATGTACCTCTGACGCGATCTCGCCAGAGCCCGTTTGGAGCCCCCGCCCTCGTCCTGAGGAGCCGCGCCAGCGGCGTCTCGAAGGATGCTCCAGATGGTTTCGGAGCCTCCTGAGCCATCCTTCGAGACACCATTTCTGACGAAATGGCTCCTCAGGATGAGGGTTCGCAGAGTTTTCAATCCGAATCTTAGAGGTGCTTCGGCTGCGCCGTGCTGCCCCGGACGACCTGGTCGCAATGCAGGTAGACGATCTGCGGCGAGAGCTGCGGCTGCTCGATCCGGCGGCGGATCGTCTCGACCAGCTTCTCGGCCGCCTTGCGCTGCGAGCTGCCGGCGATCGTCATGACGCCGAGATGCTCGCTGGGGACGTCGCGATGGCCGAGCACGACCACGCTCAGATCGTTCGGCCAGTCGATGCCGAGCCTTTGCAGTCCCTGGGTGACGCCCAGCGTGTCGGAGATGCCGAGCGTCAGCAGCGCGGTGAACGGCAGCCGGCCATCCTCGGACAGGAGCGGCTCCAGCGTGTCGGCGACGGCGTCGAGCACACTGTGGCTGGGATGCTGGACGCGCTCCAGCACGATCGGCGGATGGAAGCTGAACCGGCCCCGCTCGATCGCTGCATGACGGCCGAAGGCGCGGCGTGCTGCCAGGATCGGCTGGGCCATGGTGTTGATCGACACCAGGCCGAAGGAGCGATGGCCGAGATCGACGAGCTGGCGCAGCGCCATCTCCAGCGCATCCTCCCAATCGGTGCCGATACGGTCGATATCGACGCCGGAGACGGTGTGGCCATCGACGACCAGCGCCTTCGCCTTCTGCTGCAGGAGGTGCAGCAGGCGGATGGGGATGCTCTCGTAATGCGACTGCAGCACGACCGCATCGAAATCCGGGATCGAATTGAGGATCTCGAGCAGATGATCGGTGTGGTGGTAGGAGATCTGCACCACCTTGGCGTCCTGCCGCGACATCTCCTCGACGATGTAGTTCTGCACCAAAGCGCAGCGCTCGTTCATGCTGGCGTTCGACAGGATGAGAAGGCTGTCGAGCCCGGTCTCGCGGCTGCTCTCGCCGGCCCGTGCCGCGCCGCCGCGGGTGACATAGGTGCCGCGCCCGACCTGCGAGACCAGGAGGCCTTCGCTCTTCAGGTGATCGAGCGCTTCCTGGACGGTCGCCTGGCTGACCTGATGCTTCTTCATCAGGTCCCGCACGGTGGGCAGGCGCGCGCCATCCTCGAGCCGCTCGATCATCTCGGAGAGCGTCTTCAGGACGATGTTCGCCGATCCGTTGCGCATGGGTCCCTCTCGACAGCCTCCCGATGCGACGGCGCCGAAGCGTCCTGGCCGCATACAATCGCCGCCGGCGCGCTGCAACCGCAGATACCGGCTTCGACTCGCCGAGCCTCATCATACGCGCTCAAATACAAATTGCACTTTACAATTTGCCTTCTTGCATTAGCCTAACCTGAGGGCCGGCTCGAAGACCGGGGGAGGAGTGCCGATGAGCTGCGCCGGCGATATCTCGATGCGCGAGCCGGACGCGACGCCCCAGGCGGGCCGTCGGACGCGAGCGCCGTTCATTCGGATCGAGGCCGTGCACAAGGCCTTCGCCGCGCGCCAGGGCGGCGAACTCATGGTCCTCGACAGTATTGACCTCGACATCGCCGAGAACGAGTTCGTCTCCCTGATCGGTCGCAGCGGCTGCGGCAAGACCACGCTGCTCAACATCATCGCCGGCCTCGACGCCGCGACCTCCGGCCGGATCGCGATCGGCGAGCGGCCGGTGACCGGCCCCGGCCAGGGGCAGGGCGTCGTCTTCCAGCAGCATGCGCTGTTCCCCTGGCTCACCGCGCTCGGCAACGTCTCCTTCGGCTTCCGCAAAGCCGGCCTGCCGCTCGAAGAGCGCCGCGAGCGCAGCCTCGAATTGCTGCGCCTGGTCGGGCTGGAGGCGGCGGCGAACAAATATCCGCGCGAGATGTCGGGCGGCATGCAGCAGCGTGTGTCGATCGCCCGCGCGCTCGCACTCGATCCGCAGATCCTGCTGATGGACGAGCCCTTCGGCGCCCTCGACGAGTTGACCCGCATCGAGTTGCAGCAGGAGCTGCTGCGCATCTGGCAGGCGCGGCGCAAGACCGTGGTCTTCGTCACCCATTCGATCGACGAAGCCCTGATGCTATCGGACCGGATCGTGCTGCTCGCGCCCAATCCCGGCCGGATCCAGCGGATCTTCGAGGTGCCGATGCCGCGCCCGCGCTCACGCACCGAGCCGGCCTTCAATGCGCTCTACGACGAGATCTGGAGCGAGTTGTCGTCATGAACGCCCGGCTCGCCCGCGCCGCCAGTTCGCTCGCGGTGATCGCCGTGCTGCTCGCGGCCTGGGAGCTTGCCGTCGGCTACGGCCTGCTGAAGGCCTATCAGTTTCCGCCACCGAGCAAGATCGCCCGCGGCTTCGTCGAATTGTCGCTCACCGGCTTTCCGACCGGCGTTTCGCTCTGGACCCATACCGGCGTGACGATCTGGCGCGTGCTGCAAGGCTATGTCGCGGCCATCCTGCTCGCCGTGCCGCTCGGCCTGCTGATCGGAGCCCTGCCGGTGCTCGACAAGCTGAGCGCCCCGCTCATCGTGTTCTGCCGCTCGGTCGCGACGCTGAGCCTGCTGCCGCTCGTCATCGTCTGGTTCGGCGCGGGCGAACTGACCAAGGTCGTGCTGATCGGCTATGGCTGCTTCTGGACGATGCTGTCCAACGTCATCGCCGGCGTCCGCTATGTCGACCCCGTGCTGGTGCGGGCGGCGCGCTCCTGCGGGCTGCAGGGGCCGGAGCTCTATCGCGAGATCGTGCTGCCGGCGGCGCTGCCGCGCATCTTCGCCGGCGCGCGCATGGCGCTCGGCGTCGGCTTCATGGTCATCGTCGGCGCCGAGATGATCGGCACGATCCAGGGGCTGGGCGCCCTGATCATGGAGGCGCGCACCTTCTATCGCAGCGAGATCACCATCGTCGGCATGCTGGTGATCGGCCTGCTCGGCTTCCTGATCTCCAGCGGCCTCGCCGGGCTCGAGCGCGTCCTCATGCCCTGGGCCGGCAATCTCGATCAGGTGCGGCGATGAGCGGAACCGCACTTCGCAGCAACGATCTCGCACTCGGCCTCATCGGCACGCTGGCGGTGATCCTGCTTTGGGAAACCTCGGTGCGCACGGGGCTGATCGATCCCGCAGTGTTCCCGAGCCCCTCGCTCGCCATCGCCGCCGCCAGCGAACGCCTGACGGCGCGCCAGCTCGGCGAGAACCTGTCCTGGAGCCTGGCCCGGGTCTTCTCCGGCTTTGCCCTCGGGGCGCTCGCCGGCGTCTTGGTCGGGGTCCTCGCCGGCTGGTATCGCCGCTTCGGGCTGGTCGTGAGTCCGCTCGTCGAGCTGCTGCGGCCGATCCCGCCACTCGCCTGGATCCCGCTCGCGATCATCTGGTTCGGCCTCGGCGAGCCCTCCAAGTTCTTCATCATCTTCCTCGGCGCCTTCTTCCCGGTCGTCACCGCCGCCTATCAGGGCATGCGCAGCGTCGATCCGATGCTGCTGCGCGCCGGCCAGACCATGGGCCTCTCGGGCGTGCCGCTGCTGCTGCGCGTCGCGATACCCGCGGCTGCGCCCGACCTCGCCACAGGCCTGCGCATCGGCTGGGGCCTGAGCTTCGGCGTGCTCGTCGCCGCCGAGCTGATCGCGGCCGACAGGGGCCTCGGCTACATGATCATCGCCGAGCGCAATGCCGGCGGATCGGTCGGCGTCATCATCGTCGGCATCCTCTTGATCGGTGCCCTCAATCTCCTGACCGACGCGGCCATCGGCGTGGCGATCCGACATTGGGTCGGCCGCTGGCACGGCAGCTAGAAGCGACTGAAAACCAAAAAGGGGAGGTTCGAATGAAGGCATTTTCGACGCAGTTGCGCAGCGCGGCGCTCGCCGGGCTGCTGACTCTGGCCGGTCTCTTGCCGGCGGCGGCGCAGAAGATCGAGACCGACAAGCTCTCGATCAGCATCGGGCCGGACCTGCCCTTCCTCGTCCACATCGTCGCGAAGGAGAAGGGCTGGTTCGCCGAGGCCGGCTTCAAGACCGTCGAGTTCAAGACCTTCGCCTCTGGTAATCTCGCCGGCGAAGCGCTGCTCGCCGACCAGATCCAGCTCTGGACGCCCGGCAACCTGCCGCCGGTCTCGATGGCGCATAACGGCGTGCCGGTGGTCATCCTCGGCACGAATGCCGTCAGCCACGGGCTGGAGAAGATCGTCGTCCGCAAGGATGCCGGCGTCGAGAATCCGGAGGACCTCTACAAGGTCAAGCTCGGCCTGCTGGTGAGCTCGACCTCCGGCGCGCTGCTCGACAATGTCGCCAAGCGCTATGGGCTGGATGCCAGCAAGATCAAGACTGTCAACCTCGCCCCGCCGGAAGCGATGGCTGCCATGGCCAGCAACGAGATCCAGGGCATGGTGTTCTGGGAGCCGTTCCCGTACCGCGCGGTCAAGGAACAGGGCGCCAGGATCGTCCATAGCGGCACGACCAGCTATTTCGCCAAGAACAAGGGCGAGGCCGCCCCGGTCTCCAACAACCGCACGATCTGGGTCGCCTCGCAGGACTGGGTGCGCAAGAACCCGAACGCGGCGAACGCTTTGGTCAAGGTGCTGCTCAAGGCACAGGCCTATGTCGCCGATCCCGCCAACAAGGCGGAGGTGATCAAGATCTTCTCGGATGTCCAGAAGCAGCCGGCCGAGATGAACGAGGCGCTGCTCGCCGACTACAGCTTCAACTCGAAAGTCGACCAGGCCTATGTCGACGACATGGCGGCGATCGTCGGCTTCCTGAAGGCGACCAACCGCATCCCCGGCCAGCCCATCGACGCGCTGACCTACACCTATACGGCTCCGCTGAAGGCGGTGGATCCGGCTCTGGTCGCGGTCGAGGGCCGATGGAAGCCCTGATCGCCGGATGGGTCGGCCTTCTCCCGGAGGCCGCCGCGCTCCCCAACTCCCGAACCCATGTCGTTGCGCGAGGCATCATGAGCCGCTCTTCGTCGGACACGGTCTGCGTGGCGCTGATCGGCGCGGGCTTCATCGCCGACTACCATGTCGGTGGCCTCCGCGCTGCGGGCGGAGCCGAGATCGCGGCCCTCGTCGGACGGCGACGCGAGGCCGCCGAAGCGCGCGCCGCCGCGCTCGGTATCCCCAGTGTCGAGGTCGACTATCGGGCGGTGCTCGACGATCCCGCGATCGACGCGGTCGTCATCGCCTCGCCCGACAACACTCATGAGCGCATCGCCGTCGATGCGCTCGCCGCCGGCAAGGCGGTGCTGCTGCAAAAGCCGATGGCGCTCGACAGCGCGCAGTGCCGCGCCATTCTCGCGGCCGCGTCCCAGGCCTCGGCGCCATTGAGCGTCAGCTTCATGCATCGCTATTTCCCGGAGGTGCTCTGGCTGCGCGAGCTGCTGGGGAGCGGCAGGCTCGGCAGGATTCATTCGTTGCGGCTGCGCAATGCCACGCCCGGCGCCGACTGGGCCGACTGGTTCTTCCGGCCCGGCGAGGTCTCCGGCGGCGTCGTGATGCAGCTCGGCGTGCATGGAATCGATCTGTGCCGCCATCTCTTCGGCGAGATCGATGATGTCGCGGCGCGCGCACGGACCGCGCGGCCCGAGCGGCGGCTGGCCGATGGCCGGACCGTCCGCACCGAACTGGAGGACACCGTCGCCGCGAGCTACGGCCTTTCGGATGGCGCGATCGCCAGCCATGAGATGAGCTATACCGAACGGGCCGGCTGCGACCGCTTCCGGCTCGAACTCTATAGCGATGCCGGCACGGTCTTCCTGCGCACGGAACGCGGCCCGGCCGCGCTCTTCGCCCCCGATCTGACCGGCGAGACGGACTGGGTCACCCCGCCGCTGCTCGATGCGCCGCTCGGACAGGCCCATCACCGCCACTGGCTCGACGTCGTGCGCGGGCTCGCGCCAGCCGACGGCACCGCCGAGGCCGGTCTGCGCTCGGTCGAGATCGCCGAGGCCATCTATCAGGCGGCGCGGACCGGGCAGCGCGTGCCGGCCACCCCCACAGCACCCATGGAGCGAAGATGAGCCTGCGGATCGCGATCCTGGGGGTCGCTCATTACCATGCCAATTTCTGGACGAAGGCCTTCCTGGCGAGCGAGGGCGTCGCGGTTGCCGGCGCCTACGATGCCGAGCCCGCGCGCCTCGAGGCTTTCGCCAGCCAGCACGGCATCGCTGTGGTCGCCGACCTCGCGACGCTGCTCTCCGGCAGCGATGCGGTGGCGATCTGCTCGGAGACCGTGAACCATCCGGCGCTGGTCCGCGCCGCTGCCGAGAGGGGGCTGCCGGTCCTCTGCGAGAAGCCGCTCGGCGCCACCATGGCGCAATGCGACGCCATCGCCGCCATCGTCGCGGAGACCCGCATCCGCTTCATGCAGAGCTTCCCGAAGCGCTTCGACCCGGTGAACCACGAGATCGCCGATCTGCTACGCCAGGGTGTCGTCGGGCGCATCACGCTGGTGCGCATCCGTCATGGACACAGCCACGGCTTCGACCCGAATTTCCGCAAGGGCTGGTTCGTCGATCCCGCGCAATCGGGCGGGGGCACCCTGCTCGACGAGGGCGTGCATGCCGCCGATTTCCTGCACTGGCTGTTCGGGATGCCGGAGAGCGCCTATGCGACGACCTCGTCCGATACCTTCGGCCTGCCGGTCGAGGATACCGCCGCGGCAGTCTTCCGCTACGAAAACGGGATGATCGCCGAGGTCACGACGAGCTGGGCTTTCGCTGCGGCGGACACCTCCATCGAGATCTACGGCACGGAAGGCACCATCCTGCTCGGCGGCGTCGACATCGCCTCGCGCCCGACGCGCGAGAGCGAGTTCCTGAGGGTGTTCCGCCGCGACGCGGGCGGCGGGAGCTGGGCGTCGTCGCCGACCGTGCCACATTTCAAGACCGGCGTGTTCCACGAGCATGTTGCCTGGGCCTTCGTCAAAGCGCTCAGGGAGGGCGGACCCATGCCGGTCACGCTCGATGATGGCCGTCAGGCCTTCGCGATGATCGACGCGGCCTATCGCTCGGTGCGCTCCGGCCGGGCCGAGCCGGTCAAGGCTTGAGCAGAGAAGCGAACGACGCCATGGCGAGCCAGAAGCTCGGCGAGCGCAGTAGCGCATTGGGCGTGACCCGATGACCGCGCTGGTCTCCGATATCGGCGGCACCAATACGCGGCTCGGCCTCGTCGAGGACGGTCAGCTCGTCGCCTCGAGCCTGGACAGCTTCGCCAATGACGATTTCGACAGCTATGAGGCGGTGGTCGAGACCTATCTGGACCGGCTCGGGCAACGGCGCCTCGATGCCTGCTGCATCGCGCTTGCAGCAGCTCCGACGCCGGACGGGGCGCAACTGACGAACCGCGACTGGACGATCGCCCGAACCGGGCTGCAGGCGCTGACGGGCGCGCCCTTCATCGGCTTCCTGAACGATTTCGAGGCGCTGGGATATTCGCTCATCGCGCCGGAGCGATTGGAAACGCAGCCGGTTCTCGCATCGGCCATGCCGCCGCCACTGCGAGCCACCCGCATGGTCCTGGGCGCCGGCACCGGCTTCAATGCTGCCGCCTGCCATTGGCCGGCGTCCGGCGGAGCTCCCCATGTCGCTGCCGCTGAATGCGGCCACACGACGCTGGCGATCGAGGGCGATGAGGAATGCGCGCTCCAGGCCGCGCTGGCGGCGGGCCGCGGTCGCGCCTCGGTCGAGCGGGCCTTGTCCGGCAATGGCCTGCGCGAGATTTATGCCTTTGTCTGCGGCCGCGCCGGCCGGCCCTGCAGGGCGCAGACGAGCGCCGAGATCGCCGCGGCCGCGGTGGCAGGAAGCGACGAGCAGGCCGTCGCGGCCGCCCATCTCTTCCTGCGGCTGCTCGGACGGGTCGCCGGCGATCTCGCCCTGACCTTCCTGCCGCATGGCGGCATCTATCTCTATGGTGGTGTCTGCCGGGCCCTGGCCCCCTTGATCGTCACCACCGACACCTTCCGCGATGCGTTCCGCGCCAAGGGCCGAATGGGGCCGTTCATGGCGGATTTCGACGCGCATCTTCTGCTCGACGATCGCATCGCCCTGATCGGTTGCGTCGAATGGCTGCGGATCGCGGCAGCGTCGCGCGCCTGCCCGCGCTGAGACTCTGACGCTGCTAGCTCGATACCGGCCGGTCGGCGAAGGTTTCGGCCTGCATGGCTGCGGCGCGCCAATCGAGCTCGCCGCCGAAGAGCTCCGCCGCCAGGCTGGAGTCGAGGGCGCTGTAATGGGGGCGGACGACCGAGGAGCCGAGATCGCTCATCGGGACGGGGATCAGGTCGGGCGTCCGACGCCCGGCAAGGCGCAGCGCCTCGAAGGCGGTGGCGACCCAGTCGGCCCGCGACACGGCGGGCGAACCGGCGAGATGGAGCAGGCGAGGGACAGGCAGCCTTCCCGCCATGCGTTCGGCCAGCTCCAGGAGCCGCCCGGCGAGCGGGAAAATCGGCGTCGGCGAGCCGATCTGGTCGCGGGCGATCCTGACGCTGTCGTCCTGCCCGCGCAGGAGATGGGCGATGAAGTCCTTGCCGTCGCCGAACAGCCAGGCCACCCGGGCAATACAGACATTGCCGCCGGCGGCGAGCACCTGTCGCTCGGCCTCTGCCTTGAGCTGGCCGTAGAGGTTGACCGGCGACACCGGGTCGCTTTCGCGCCATGGACGCTGCGTCGGAGCGCCGAAGACATAGTCGGTCGAGATCTGGATGAACGGCGTTCCGGCCCGGGCGCAGGCGCGGGCCATCTGGCCCGGAGCCAGCGCGTTGACGGCCCGTGCCCGCTCCGGCGCGCGTTCGCAGGCTTCGAGGCTGGCGATCGCCGCCGCATTGACGACGACGTCCGGTTTCAGCCTGGCGAGCGCGGCCTGAAAGGCGGCGGGTTCGGAGATGTCGAGCTCGGCGCGGGACAGGGCCTGCACCCGATCCCCGCCGACGCGCGACAGCGCCCGGGCGAGCCGGCCGCTCCCGCCGCTGACGAGAACCCGGATGCAGGGCTGTGGCCGCTCGGGCATGGTCTCTTCGGCAAGCTGGGTGTTCACGGCTACCAGCTATTGGCCAATTGTGTTGAAAAATGCTTGGCCGAACCATCTGCTTTGGCCGGGCGATCATCGGCTGGGCTCAATATGAGCCGTTCGCAGCTTCTTGCCGCTGTTGGAGATCTGCTCGATTGCCGGCTCCGCTCCATGCAGCTCGGCGGGCCGGCCAGCCCGACGGCTGTTGCCAAAGCGGCCTGATCCGCCGATGTTTCCGAGGCAGGATCGCCGAGCGTTGTTTGGCGAGCCCTTCCTTGACTGTCGTCACACGGGTTGCAGACTCACCTGCTATCGACGTCGCTCCATGATGGGTTCGAGCGACATTGCACGACCGTGAAGGGGCATGATTTGCACCAGCCGATACAAGGGCGCTTCCACTTCAATCGCGCCGAGCTTTGGGCCGATGGCCTGATCCATGTGCTTGGAATCGTGCTGGGCATCGGCGCGGTCGCGTATCTGATCGCGCGCGTCGGCGCAGCGGCCCCGGTGCCCGCGGTGATCCCGGTTGCGATCTACAGCACGGCGCTGATGGCAGTGCTGATCATCTCGGCCGTCTACAACATGCTGCCGGTTTCACCTTTGAAGTGGCTGATCCGGCGCTTCGACCATTCGGCGATCTACGTTTTGATCGCGGGAACCTATACGCCTTTCCTGGCGCGAATGGGCGAGAGCGCGGTGGCGCATATCCTGCTCGCCGTCGTCTGGATCGCATCGGCGGTCGGAGTCCTGCTCAAGGTCGCCTTGCCCGGCCGATACGATCGCGTTTCGATCGCGCTCTATCTTCTGATCGGCTGGAGCGGCGTCTTCGCCTGGGAGAGCATCGCCCAGCTTCCGAGCGTCGCCTTGTGGTTGATCGTGGCGGGCGGCCTGCTCTACACGCTGGGCGTGGTCTTCCACGTCTGGCAGACGCTCCCGTTCCAGAACGCCATCTGGCATGCCTTCGTTCTCGTTGCTTCGGGCTGTTTCTACGGGGCCGTCTTTCAGGCCTATGCGATCACGCCATCGAGCTGACCGCGCTCTCGACCTTCCGGATGGTCAAAGCCGGACAGCTCGCAAAGCTGGCGCGGCGTCACGCGCGTGCGAATTGCAGCCGATGAAGGCGGAGTGCGACCGGCTGAACGCGAGCTCGCAGCGACGCTGCGCTGGGCGGCGGTGAGCCACCATCGCGCTGCGATCGAGCGGCTGGACGCCTGATCACGGCGGCGAGGAGCAGGCCACTTGCGAGAGCCAATTTTTCCCAATCTGTCTGGTCTACGCCCGCCAGGGGCTGCTGCCGCTGAAGGCACGGGTGTCCATCGACTGGACGGCGCCGCGGCTGAAGCGCGCCTTGAAGAACCTCGCTGCGCCCGGGCCTGCGGAAGAACGGCCCGGCGAATAGACCTTCCTCCGTTGGCCCGCCGTTGAAAGCTGATCGTGGTTTCCATCTCAGCCCTTGAGAGGCTGCTTATCGCTTTCACTGTCTGCTGACCGGCTGAAGTCTCCCCTAGGTATTGGGCATCCTGAAGGCCCAAACCGGAGACTTAACATGACTGCCAAGACGCTCTTCACCGCCAATGTCCACACCGTCGGAGGCCGCGAAGGCTGGGCCAAGAGCTCGGACGGCCAGCTCGACGTCAAGCTGTCGGTGCCCGGATCAAACCGCCCCGGCACCAACCCGGAGCAGCTCTTCGCGGCCGGCTGGTCCGCCTGCTTCGAGGGCGCGCTCGCCAATGCGGCGCGGGAACAGGGCATCAGGCTTCCGCCGGAGACCGCGGTCGATGCCGAGGTGAACCTGTCGCTCGATGAGGCGGACGGATACGTCCTGAGCGCTCGCTTGAACGTCAGCATCCCCGGCGTCGCCGATGATCTCGCACAGCGGCTCGTCGATCGGGCGCATGCGACCTGCCCCTATTCGAAGATGACCCGCAACGGCATCGCCGCCAGCGTCGCGCTCGCCGTTTCCGCCTGAGCCCGATGGCTGTCTCGGCGGGCGGATCGTTCCCTCGCGCCGAGACAGCGGCGCGGAGGAGTGCCTCATCACCCTCCGCGTCCTCGCTCAAACCTGACGGCAATCCAAAAGAGACGAGCCATGAGCCAGCACCAGACAGTTTTCACGGTGGAGAAGCCGCTTCCGGCTGCCGAAGCCGTTGCCGGCACGAGACTCCCCGCCGAACCGGTTCCTCCGGCCCCGGTCGCTTCGATCGAGATGTCGCAGCCCGCCCGCAAGCGCCGATTGCGGCCGCTGCTGCTCGCCACCGCCGCCATCGCCGCTCTGGCGGGCGCGGCCGATCTCGGCTGGCGCTACTGGACGGCTGGGCGCTTCCAGGTCTCGACCGACGATGCCTATGTGAAGGCCGACAGCACGACGATCGCGCCTAAGGTCTCCGGCTACATCGCGACTGTGCTGGTGCGCGACAACGAGGCGGTGGGGACGGGGCAGGTCCTGGCCCGCATCGACGATCGCGATTTCAGAGTCAGCCTGGCGCAGGCCGGTGCCCAGGTCGAGGCGGCCGAGGCCAATATCGCCAGCAAGCAGGCTGCACTTGCCGCCCAGCAATCGGCGATCGATGCCGCGAAGGCGACGATCGACGTCGCCAGGGCGGAGGAAACCTTCGCCGAGCAGGACAACCAGCGCTACGCGCAGCTTGCGAAGACCGGCTATGGCAGCGTCCAGACGGCGCAGCAGGCGGCATCCCGGATCGCCACGGCGCGCGCCGCGGTGACGCGCGATACGGCGGCGCTCGCCAGTGCGGTCAGGCAGCTCGACGTGATCAAGGCCGAGCTCTCCCAGGCGCAGGCGGCGCTCGACAGCGCCAAGGCGGCGCGGGACCAGGCCGCGCTGAACCTTTCCTACACCGCCCTCGTCGCGCCGGTGGACGGCGTGGTCGGCAATCGCACCCTGCGCATCGGCCAGTATGTCCAGGCGGGCACGCAGCTCATGGCCGTGGTGCCGACCCAGGCCGCCTACATCGTCGCCAACTACAAGGAGACGCAGCTCACCCATGTCCAGGCCGGACAGAGGGTGACGGTCGAGGTCGACACCTTCCCCGGTCGCCTCTTTCAGGGCCATGTCGACAGCCTCTCGCCGGCCAGCGGCCAGGAATTCGCGCTGCTGCCGCCCGACAACGCGACCGGCAATTTCACCAAGGTGGTGCAGCGCATCCCGGTGAAGATCGTGCTCGACCAGACGGGTGCGCTCCCGGTCGTGCTGCGCCCCGGCATGTCGGTCTATCCGACCATCGATACCAGGTCCGCGGCGACCGAGATCGCCCAGGCATCCGAACAGATCAACTGAGGGCCGCAAGGCGCCTGGCCAGCCAAGGGATTGGCAGGAGGGAACGATGTCCAGCATCACGTCGACGGTTTCGCCTGGCCTTGCCGTCGCACCGGCGGCGCCCTCGTCCGGGAAGGCGAGCGCCACCGCCTGGATCGCGGTCGGCGCCGGCATGATCGGCGCCTTCATGGCGATCCTGAACATCCAGATCACCAACGCTTCGCTGCTCGATATCGAGGGTGGCATCGGCACCGGCGTCGACAACGGCGCCTGGATCTCGACCTCCTATCTGATCGGCGAGATCGTGGTGATCCCGCTCACCGACTATCTCAGCCGCGTCTTCTCGTTCCGGCGCTACATGCTGGTGAACACCATCCTGTTCCCGATCTTCTCGGCGGCCTGCGCCTTCGCGCATGACCTCGGCACGATGATCGCCTTGCGCGGCCTCCAGGGCTTTGCCGGCGGCGTGCTGATCCCGATGGCCTTCACCATGGTGCTGACCAGGCTGCCCAAGCCGCAGCAGCCCTTCGGGCTCGCGCTCTTCGCACTCTCGGTCACCTTCGCCCCCGCCATCGGCCCGACCATCGGCGGCTATCTGACCGAGAATTACGGCTGGCAGTCGATCTTTTTTGTCAACACGCCGCCCAGCATCGCCATGGCCGTCGCGCTCTTCTTCACGCTGGAGAAGAAGCCGATGCAGCTCACGCTGCTCCGGCAGGGCGACTGGGCCGGCATCGTCACCATGGCGATCGGCCTCTCGGCGCTGCAGACCGTGCTCGAGGAGGGCAACAAGGACGACTGGTTCCAGTCGCCCTTCATCGTCAAGCTCGCCATCATCGCGGTGATCTTCCTGACGGCTTTCATCGCCATCGAACTCACTGTCGAGAAGCCGCTGGTCCAGCTGCGCCTGCTGAAGCAGCGCAATTTCGGTGTCGGCGTCCTGGTGAACGTGCTGGTCGGCGTCGCTCTCTTCGGCACCGTCTACATCCTGCCGCAGTATCTCGGCCAGGTGCAGCGCTACAATGCCGAGCAGATCGGCTTCGTGCTGGCCTGGACCGGCCTGCCGCAATTGCTGATCATTCCGCTGGTCCCGCTGCTGATGAAGCGCTTCGGCGCGCGTCAGGTCGGCTTCGTCGGCATCAGCATCTTCGCGGCGAGCTGCTTCATGAACATCGGCCTGTCACTCGATAGCGCCGGAGACCAGTTCTTCGTGCCCAACATCGTGCGCGCCATCGGCCAGGCGCTGGTGCTGACGCCGATCACCCTCATCACCACCTCCGGCATCGCGCCGAGCGAAGCGGCCGCGGCGTCGGGCCTCTCGAACATGCTGCGCAACCTCGGCGGCGCAGTCGGCACGGCCGTGCTCGGCACGGTCCTCACCAAGCGCGAGCAGTTCCACTCCAACATCATCGGCCAGTCCGTCACGATCTACCGCGAGGAGGTGCGCGAGCGGATAGACCATCTGACCCAGTATTTCCTGACGCATGGGGTGAGCGACCTCGCCGTCGCCAAGCAGAAGGCGGTCGCCGCGATCGGGGCGAGCGTCCATCGCCAGGCGCTGATCCTGGGCTTCAGCGATACCTTCGCGGTGATCGGCACCGTGCTCGGCCTCGCGGCGATCGCGCTGCTCTTCACCCGGAAGGTCAATCTCGGCGGGGGAGGTGGGGGAGCCCATTAAAGCGGACGGGCGCCCGTGGCCTGACAGGTTCGCAGCGAGGCCACCATCGAATGACAGTGGCAAAACGGAGGGAAAATGGACGATGACCCCGCTGCAGCTGGACGATCGCAAGCCCGGACAGACCTTCATCAGCGGCTCGCATGCGCTCGACGAGGAGCAGATCAAGGCTTTCGCTGGGGCTTTCGATCCGCAGCCCTTCCATCTCGATGGCGCAGCCGCGGAAAAGACCCTGTTCGGTGGTCTCGCCGCGAGTGTCTGGCATACCGCCGCAGTCACCATGCGGCTGAACGTCGAGTCGGGCCTGCCGCTTGCCAATGGCATCATCGGCGCCGGTGGCGAGATCGCCTGGCCGGCACCGACGCGTCCCGTCGATATTCTCCATGTCGAAAGCGAGGTGACGGCGCTCGTGCCTCCAGGTCGTGCCCCGATCGCGGCATCGCCACGATCGTCAGCAAAACGCTGAACCAGCGCGGCGATATCCTGCAGATCCTGACCGCCAAGCTGGTCGTCTATCGCCGGCCTGCAAGCTGAAAGGCTCGTCCCGCTCGGTTCAGAGATAGCCGGAAACGCCGTCCCAGAGCAGCTTCAGCGCGGTGACGATCAGCAGGCCGTAGCAGGCACGGTAGATCTGGCGCTGGTCCAGCGCGCTATGCAGCCGCCAGCCCAGCCAGACGCCGGTCGGAATCGCGAGCAGGCAGATCGCCATCAATGCCCAGACCTGATGGTTGGGAGGCGCCACCAGCAGCCAGGGCCCTGCCTTCAAGAGATTGCCGACGGTGAAGAACAGGCTGGTCGTGCCGGCATAGACCTCCTTGCCGAGGCCGAGCGGCAGCAGATACATCGCCAGAGGTGGTCCGCCGGAATGCGCCACCATGGTAGTGACGCCTGAGGCGAAGCCGGCTGCGACCGCCTTCGGTGCCGAGCGCGGGCGGGCCTTCACCTCCGCGCCTCGCAGGAACCAGAGCCCGACGAAGACCAGCGTGATCACGGCCATGACGATGGCGATGGCGCGATGGTCGAGGAAGCGGAAGACCAGGTAGCCGGAGCCGATCCCGACCACGAGGCCCGGCAGGAGCAGGAGGAGATCGGGCTTCGACCACGTCGAGGCCTTCCAGTAGCGCAGCGAATAGAGGTCCATCGCGACGAAGAGCGGTGCGAGTAGGCCGCCGGCCGTGACCGGGTCCATCACGAAGGACAGGAGCGGAATGCCGACGATGGCGAAGCCGCCGCCGAAGGCACCCTTCATGAAGCAGATCAGGAAGACGCCGGCGAAAGCGACCAGGACCACCGTGAGCGTCAGGTCGAGCGCTGCACCGCCGATCATCGTCACCGCCTCGGCCAGTCGGGAAGGCGAGGTTTGAGGCCGCGAACCGCCGGCTCGATCTCGTTCCGTGCGAGCCCGATATCGCGCAGTTCGGCATCGCTGAACTCGCGGAGCCGCGCAATGGCCTCCCGGCGGGCAAAATAGCGGGCAATCGCGCGGTGGCAGGCGCCGAGCAGCTTGGAAGGCTTGACAAATGTCCGGGTGGTCATGGGCCGAGCGATCATCGCGAGGAGCGCAGCCATATCCGTTCTCCTGTGGCTCGCTTCGGGCCGCGCGGCATCGCCTGCGCAGGCGCCTAGCGGAGCGTCCACGCATCGACAGGCGGCATTCCCGCCGCCCCCGAAGCAATCGGTTGATGCAGGCAGGATGATCCGATACGATAGTCAGAGCAATCGAAACATTGATCTCGGTGCAATTATGCCGAAAGCCGATTATCTGCAGCTCGCCGACGCCATCGCCGCGGAGATCGACGACGGCCGTCTGAGGCCGGGGGACCGCCTGCCGCCGCAGCGCAGCTTCGCCTATGAGCGCAATATCGCCGTTTCCACCGCGAGCCGCGTCTATGCCGAGTTGCTCCGGCGCGGGCTGGTGGTCGGCGAGGTCGGGCGCGGGACCTTCATCTCGGGCGAGGCCAGGCGCGGCGTGGCGGCGCCCGGCGAGCCGCACGGCGCCCGCATCGACCTCGAGTTCAACTATCCGGTGCTGGCCGAGCAGACGGCGCTGATCGCCAGGAGCCTGGCCGGGCTCGACCAGCCCGCGGTGCTCGACGCGGCGCTGAAGCAGGGCACCAGCGTCGGCACGCCGGCGGCTCGGAGCATTGCGGCTGCCTATTTGGCGCAAGGGGGATGGTCTCCAGCGCCCGAACAGCTGGTCTTCACCGGCAACGGGCGTCAGTCGATCGCCGCGGCGCTAGCCGCGACCGTTCCGACGGGCGGGCGCTGCGGGGTCGAAGCCCTGACCTATCCCTTCATCAAGGGCATCGCCGCCCGGCTCGGCATCGGGCTTGTACCGCTGGCGATGGACGAAGGCGGCGTCCGGCCGGATGCGGTGGAGAAGGCGCATCGCGAGGGCCACCTCTCGGCGATCTATGTCCAGCCGGCGGTTCAGAATCCGTTGGGCACGACGATGCCGGCGCCGCGCCGGACCGATCTCCTGCGCGTCGTCGAGGCGCTCGACCTCCCGCTCATCGAGGACAATATCTACGGCTTCCTCGACGACGCGCCGCCGCTCGCGGCGCTGGCCCCCGAGCGCTGCATCGTCCTCGACAGCCTGTCGAAGAAGGCGGCGCCCGGCCTGACGCTAGGCTTCGTCGTGCCGCCGCCGCATCTGCGCGAAGGCGTGGCCGCCGCGGTGCGCTCAGGCGGGTGGGCGGCGTCGGGCTTCGCCTTCGCCGCCGCGCAGCGGATGATGGCGGACGGCACGATCGCCGAACTCGTCAGGTTGAAGCGCCGCGACGCCCGAGCGCGCCAGAAGCTGGCGGCCGAGCGCCTCGCCGGGTTTGAGATCCAGGCCAATGACAAATGCTACCACCTGTGGCTGACCTTGCCGCCGCACTGGCGCTCGCAGAGCTTCGTCGCGGCGGCGGCACGGCGCGACATCGCGCTGACGCCCTCGACCACTTTCGCGGTCTCGCCCGGCCATGCGCCGAACGCCGTCAGGCTGGCGCTGGCGGCCCCGGCGATGGAGCAGCTCGACGCCGCCTTGCGGACGCTCGTCGGCATGCTCAACGCGCGGGAGGACGATTTCTATGGGACCGAGTGATACTGTCCCGTCCGCCCGATCTGCGGCTGGTCAGGCCGCGGCGCGATAGCGGAGGGCGGGGGTGGCGGTCGAGAGCTTGCCGATCATCGCCTGCCGGGCGTTCTCGTAGGCGTCCGAGAGCGTGCCGTCCTGGAGCGAGGGGATCGAGGCGAACTCGCCTCGGTCGAGCCCGATGGGAGCGGCATCGACGAGGTCCTCGCTGCGCATCACGATCTCGCTCGGAAGATGCTCGATGGGGCGGCCTGCGATAAGAATGAAAGCCAGCCTTTCGAAAACGATGGCCATGGCGACCGGCGCGGATACGAAAAAGGGGCCTGGCTGCCGCCACGCCCTCTCATCGCGTCCGCAGGGGATCGCGCCGGACGTGAGGTTTCCTACTTCGTGGCTGTCGCAACCTGTTCGATCAGGCCGGCCACATCATGCGGGTGCGAGATCATGACGACATGCGATGCGCCGGGCACCATCTGCACCTTCCGCGCATCTGCGCGCTCGGCCATGAATGCCAGGGCCGCCAGCGGGACGGCGAGATCCTCGGCGCCGTAGGTCGTCCAGCCATGCGTGACGATCATCGGCAACGCATTCCGACGCTCCGACTTCACGTGGATGAAATGAATGTCGACGCCGTCCATCTCGGTGATGAAGTCCCGTCAGGCGGTTGGAGCGGCAGCAGCTCTTTGCGGCCGAGGTGATGTTGCCCCTGTCAGTGCTTGCGAAGGATCTCGCCCAGGAACTTACGGGTGCGCTCGTGGCGGGGGGCCGTGAAGAACTCGGCCGGCGGCGCCTCCTCGACGATCGCACCGCTCGCCATGAAGATGACCCGGTCGGCGACCTGGCGGGCAAAGCCCATCTCATGGGTGACGCAGATCATGGTCATGCCCTCCTCGGCGAGCGCGATCATGGTGTCGAGCACTTCCTTGACCATCTCTGGGTCGAGCGCCGAGGTCGGCTCGTCGAACAGCATGACCTTGGGCTGCATGCAGAGCGCCCGCGCGATCGCGACGCGCTGCTGCTGGCCGCCCGAGAGCTGAGCCGGGTACTTCTCCGCTTGCTCCAGGATCTTGACGCGGGCGAGCAGGCGGCGGGCCGTCGCCTCGGCTTCCGCCTTGCTGGCACGCAGCGAGCGCATCGGCGCCAGCATGCAGTTCTGCAGCACCGTCATATGCGGGAACAGGTTGAAGTGCTGGAAGACCATGCCGACCTCGCGCCGGATCGCGTCGATCGCCCTGGCGTCGTCGCCCAGCAAGGTGCCGCCGACCCGGATCTCGCCCTTCTGATAGGCCTCGAGATGGTTGATGCAACGGATCAGCGTCGACTTGCCGGAACCCGACGGGCCGCACAGGACGATCCTCTCGCCCGTGCGGACCGACAGGTCGATATCGGTGAGAGCCTTGAAATCACCGTACCATTTCTCGACGCCGGCCATGCTGATCATGGCGTCGCCGGCTGCTTGCGCATGCGAGGGCTGGCTGGTCATCCCAAGGCTCCGATCTGTTTTCCGGCCGCTCAGCTGGCGGTGAAGGTGATGCCCTCGAGGCTGTCCGGGAACTTGTGGACCGGGACCTTCATCCACTTGTCGTAGACTTTCTGGAGCTCGCCATTGGCCTTGATCTTGTCGATGAAGCTGTTGATCGCGGCGTTGATCTCCTTCTCGCCGAGACGGGTGCAGGCGCCGTTGTAGAGATTCTGGAATTCGAGCTTGTTCTCGAACTCGCCCGGGCGGGCCTGGTCGATGCGCTGCAGGTAGAAGATGTTGCCGCCGAGCGCCTGGACCTGGCCCGAGACCAGAGCCTGGATGCTCGGCGCATCGCCGTCATAGCGCCGGATCGTCGTGCTGGACGGGGCGTTCTTGGTCACCTGGGTGTCCTGGGCCGCGCCCTTGGCGACCCCGATGGTGAACTTGCCCATGTCCTCGTTCGTCTTGATCGTGTCGCTCTTCTTCCCGATCAGCACGATCGTGTTGGCGACATAGGGCTTGGAGAACTGCACCGCCTTGGCGCGCTCCGGCAGCATCGCCATCGTCGCGAACAGCACGTCGACGCGGCCCGTGGTCAGCGCGGGGATGCGGTTGTTGACCTCGAGCGGCACGAACTCGACAGGGACGCCGAGCTCCTTGGCGAACAGCGTGGCGATATCGGCATCCAGCCCGTCCTGCTTGCCGCCGCTGGTCACGAACCCCCAGGGCGGGTTGTCGCCCTGGATGCCGACAACGAGCTTGCCCTTCGCCTTGATCTCGGCCGGCGTGATCGCGAAGGCCGACTGCGAGAGCAGTGCCGGCGCGGCAAGCGCGAGCGCGCCCCCGAGCAGCAGATGGCGGCGGCTGGGCAGTCCCTTGAGCAGCTTCTTCATAATGTCTCTCCCTCTGTTGAAACGGCCTTGAGGCCTTTGGTGATCGGCGGTGTGCTAGCGCGTGGTCGTGGCGAACTGGCGTTCCAGGCGCGCGCCGTAGAGCGACAGCGGCCAGCACATGATGAAGTAGAGAACGCCGACGATCCCGAAGACGAGCAGCGGCGCGAAGATCTGGTTCGAGATGATGTTTCCGGCCCGGGTCAGCTCGGTGAAGCCGACGATGGCGGCGAGCGAGGTGCCCTTGATCAGCTGGACCAGGAAACCGATCGTCGCCGGCAGCGAGATCCGGATCGCCTGCGGCAGGATCACGTCCTTCATGCGCGAGACATAGCCGAGGCTAAGCGCCTTGGCCGCCTCGGTCTGCCCCTTGGGCACCGCCTCGATCGAGCCGCGCCAGATCTCGCCGAGATAGGCGCTGGCATGCAGCGTGAACCCGATCGAAACCGCGACCCAGGCATCGAGCTTGAGCCCGATCAGGGCCAGTCCGTAATAGACCACGAAGAGCTGCATCAGCAGCGGCGTGCCCTGGAACAGCGCGATGTAGCCCGCGGTCACGCGCTCCAGCAGCGGAAGCTCGGATGTCCGCGCCAGCGCGACGGCAAGGCCTGCTACGCCGCCCCCGACGAAGCCGACCACCGATAGGGCCACGGTCCATTTCAGGCCGGTGAGGAGAAAGAGGAATTCGTCGGAACCCATGACGTTCTCCTCACTTGACCGGGTAGCTGAAATAGCGCGCCGAGATCAGCCCGAAGCCGCGCATCATCAGCCAGGAGATGACGAGGTAGAACACCGTGACGACGCCATAGACCTCGAAGCTGCGAAAGCTGGAGGTTTCGATCTGCTGAGCCACCGAGGTCAGCTCATAGGCGGAGATCGCCGAGGCGATGCTGGTCGTCAGCGTTAGCAGCACGAACTGGCTGGTCAGCGACGGAAAGATTGCCCGCAGCGCCGGCTTCAGCACGATCAACCGGAAGACCTGCGTCTTGTGCAGGCCGAGCGCCAGGCCGGCCTCGATCTGCCCGCGGCTGATCGACTGGACGCCGCCGCGAATGATCTCGATCGCGTAGGCGCCGCCATTGATGCCGAGCGCGATGATCGCGGTGGGCGTCGGGTCGAGCCGCAGGCCCGCCAGCGGCAGCGCAAAATAGATGAAGTAGATCTGCACCAGGAAGGGCGTGTTGCGGATCACTTCGACGAAGGACTTGATGAACCAGCGCACCGGCGCGATGCGGGAGTCGCGCAGCATCACGCCGCCAATGCCGATGACAATGGCGAGGGCCATGCCGCCAAGCGCCAGCGCGAACGTGCCGAGACAAGCGGCGAGCAGGCTCGGCAACCCCTCCAAGACCGGTGTGAAATCGAGCTTGTAGTTCATGGCGTTTCCCTGAACGGCCGACCTTCTGGATGGGTCGCTCCACGTCGCGGCAGTGCAATCTTGTCGTGGCAAGTCCGTCTTGGTTCCGGCGCCTCGTGTGGGCGCTTGGATCGCGATCCGCAGAAGAGGTTGCGCGATCGGCGATCGATGCTAAATGTACGAACTAGTTCAATTGGTCAAGTCAAATTAACCGCATGGTCCATTTCTGCTGTCTCATGGCGGGAGGATGGCCGGGCGTCCGGAAGGTTCGACATGGAAGAGATGGCGCCGGCCGCGCCGAGACGGGCAGGCAGCGGAAAGAAGGCGGCGAGCTGGACACAGGACCCCGAGGGCGTCCGTCGCAACATACTCGCGATCGCACGCGCCGAGTTCGTCGAGAACGGGCTGAGCGGGGCGCGGGTCGACGAGATCGCAGCCAAGACCTCGACCAGCAAGCGGATGATCTACTACTATTTCGGCGACAAGGAGGGGCTCTACCGCGCCGTCCTCGAGGAAATGTACGCCCGCATCCGCAACTTCGAGCGCAGCCTCGACCTTGCGGCCTTGCCGCCGCGGGAGGCGATCGCGACGCTGGCGGGCTTCACCTTCGATTATCACGCCGACAATCCGGACTTCGTCCGTCTTGTCATGGTCGAAAACATCCATCATGCCCGGCACCTGGAGAACTCCGCCGAGATCGGTGAGCTCAACCTCTCCGCGATCGACATGATACGCGAGGTCTACGAGCGCGGCCTGCGCGAGGGCGTCTTCCGCGCCGGGCTTGATCCCATCGACATCCACCTGACGATCAGCGCGCTCAGCTTCTACAACGTCTCGAACCGGGCCAGCATCCTGCAGGTGTTCGGACATGACATGGGCGCGCCAGGCGCCCGCGAGCGCCGGCGCGCCAGCATAATCGATACGGTGCTGCGCATGCTCGCCCCTTGACGGGCGAGGCTGCCGGCGCGCCATCAAGTCCATGTCTGCTATGGCAAGGAGGCGATCCATGACGTGAGCGCGGCCTCAGCTTCGCTCGACCAACCCGGCAATGGCCTGAATGGCCAGTTCGTATCCGGCAGCGCCAAACCCGATGATGATCCCGGTCGCGGTCCGGGAGATCAGCGAGTTATGGTAGATGCTCTCGCGGGCGTGGACATTGGAGATGTGCAACTCGATCTTCGGTCCGTCGAACATCTTCAGCGCATCCAGAAGCGCGACCGAGGTGAAGGTGTAGCCTGCCGGGTTGATGATGATGCCGCAGGCCTCGTTGCGCGCCTGGTGCACACTTTCCACCAAAGCGCCCTCGAAATTCGTCTGGCGGAACTCGACCTCGAAACCGAGCGTCCCGGACTTGTCGACGCAGCGCTGGCGGATCTCGTCGAGCGTGGTCGTGCCGTAGATGGCCGGTTCGCGCTGCCCGAGCAGGTTCAGGTTCGGGCCGTTGAGAATGTAGATGCGATTGCCCATGCCCGAATTCCTGCCGCCGCGACCCTGGCGTTGTCGCACCAGTTCGGACGAGTATCAACTGATAATAACAAAATCATCAGTCGATTGGATTTATGCCAGACATTGAGCGATCCGACTTTGCGTGGGCAGCGCGTCGTAGTATCGGTCCGGAAAGATGCGAGCAGCGGCATGCCGGATTTGATGACGGACATCGGAGGGGAGGAGGTCGCGCCGGCTTCGACAGGCGAGCAGGCCTATGAGCGTATTCGCTCTGACATCGTCTTCGGGCGACTGCGACCAGGGCAACGCCTTACGCTGGAAAAGCTGCGCCCGGCCTACGGCGTCGGCATCAGCACCCTGCGCGAAATACTCAGCCGACTTACGCCCGAAGGCCTGGTGACTGCAGAGGGGCAGCGCGGTTTCCAGGTTGCGCCCTGCTCGGCCGAGGATTTGAAGGAGATCGCGGCATTACGGCTTCTGATAGAGAAGGATGCGCTGGTGAAGTCATTTCAGGCCGGCGACATGGAGTGGGAAGGCCGCGTCGTCGCCTCCCATCATAAGCTGGCGCGACTGGAGGCGAGCCTTCTGGCCGGCGACGCCTCCCGCACACAGCAGTGGAAACGCTATGATTGGGAGTTCCATCAGGCGCTCGTCTCAGCCTGCGGGTCCAAGGCCCAACTCGACATCCACTCCGGCATCTATGACCGTTATCTGCGCTACCAGATGGTCTTTGTGATCTTCCGCGGGCTCGTTGCGGCTGACGAGCACAAGGCCCTGCTAGAATGCGCCCTGAAGCGGGACGCGCAGAAGGCCGAGGCAATCCTCGAGCGGCACGTCCAAGGCTGCCTCGATTTCGCGTTTCAGAATCGCCTTATTTGATCATCTGAGGCAAGTAGCTTCCCTACTGCGGAACGTTCTCCCTGCGATCCGCGGCCGACCTGCCGATGCCATTTGCACGGCGCCACGGATGCTGATCAAGTGCCGGGGAACAGCGATTTCGCGCCAGAAACTGACCTTGGCACCTTGCCCGAAGCGGACGTTATCAGCGTTAAGGCAGATGCCGGCTCCCGGCATGGCGACGTCATCCAATTATTGGCTCACCATTCGACGAGCGACATCGAGCCGAGCGTACCGGGTACACGCTCAGCGAGCAGTCGGTAATGTGCCATCTGGCCCGCCGCCCAAGTCTCGAACTCGGATAAAAACTCTGCTGAAACGGTCACTCTGCGACCACCACGGGCGACGCTGAAACAGCCGCGTCGTTCCGCATTCGCAAGGATATTGCCGACGTGCTGCCGTGAGACCCGAAAGCGTTCGGCCAATCCGCCATAGGAGAGGGGCGCAGGCGCAGCCAAGCCCGCCACTGCGGCATAATGTGCGGCAAGAACGGCGGAGAGAACCGGATAACCGCAATCTTGCGCGGTGAACTCGACCACATTGGAGAAGGGAGCGAAGTAGAGATCCTCCTGCAAAAACATCTCGTAGGAGGCCCCGAGCCAATCCGCCAACCCGGCAGCATCCGACCGCAGCTTCGCCGCCATTGGCGAGGTAGCCGGATCGAGGCGTTCACAGGCTTCGAGAAAAGCCAGGGGTGAGCGGCCGATTTCCTGAAGCAGCGGCATCGAGGGACTCAACCGCAAAGCTCGGCCGTCTGCCG
Organism: Methylobacterium sp.; assembly: GCA_013823325.1. Lineage (GTDB taxonomy): Bacteria > Pseudomonadota > Alphaproteobacteria > Rhizobiales > Beijerinckiaceae > Allobosea > Allobosea vestrisii. The sequence continues at coordinate 3,825 of PNLY01000003.1, read as the reverse complement.
CAAGCCGGCTCGCGACGACATAACCGCTCAACTTGAGCGCGCCGACCAGTTCCGCGATCTGCCGGGCGCTGGCTGGCGCGATACGCTGGAGCGCCGCGAGTGTCGGCGCCTCGCCAATATTCCGGCGCCAGCGCGCATCGAGAGCGATCAGAGAAAAACAGACGAGATAGCGCAATCTCTGGCCGAAGAATTTGTCCGCTGGCCACGACATGTCAGGCCGCTGGATCATCGCAGCGCAATATAAGCCCAGAGCCTCGCGAAAGCCGCTGCGGCAGATCAGGCTAGCGGCATAGGGCCAAGGACCCCTGTCGATGTAGAGCGCGATTGAGCGGTGGAGCATGCCGGCGCGGGTCGCCGGTTCCGAGACATCATGCATAGCCGGATGCGTGCAGAGTTTGGACTTTGCGGGCTGATGTCGTCATGGCCTTGTTCCATCGCATGCGGCCGTTTGATTCAAGACACCAATATCTCTTCGCTCAGGCGGTCGCCACACAGCTCGTGAGCGTCCTTGGCGCCGCGTCGAGAGAGCCCGTGATCGGATCGGTCGAACGTCGGCCTTGTGCTCGATCTCGGATCGTCCGGTTCGCGGCGCTTTTGGTCGCCTTCACCTATGCCGGCGTGCAAGGTGTCCAGGCGCAATCGAATGGCAATATCGGCGGCTTCGACGAGGTTTCGACCAGTAATCCGTATCCTTACAGTTCGCTGACTTTCATTGGCACCAACGGGCATATTCGTGCGCTGGCCGATCTAGATCTCGGAAGCCAGGTGCAGACCGAAGCCAACGCGGTCGCCCGGCTTTCAGCGACAACTGGCCACACGATGAGCGTGACGCTCGACTGGCTCCGGCAGGGGACGACGCTCTATCTCGGCTCAGCAACCGACACCGGCACGATCAATGTCCTGAAATGGACCGCCCGGTGGAACAACCCGACCGACCTGGTGATTGACGGGGGCACCGTGTTCGCCTCGCCGCTAAGCGTGTACGGGCTTCAGGATTTGATGGGCGTGATCCGATCGGTCACCATCAACAACAACGCCCGGCTTGAATTATCGAGCAAGGCGACGCGGATTCGCCGGCTCGAGGGCGGCGGCTCTATCGGCATCTTCGCGCCGCTGACCATCGATGGCGGAACATTCTCGACCAGCATAACGGGCGCGTCGCGCCTCATATTCACTGGCGACAGCACTTGGACAGGCACCGGCGGCAGCATCGGCACTCTCGAGGTTGTCCCCGGAGTGACGCTGACGACCAGCAATTCCGCGGCAGTGGAAAGCTCCACCGATCTCCAGATCGACGGTACGCACCAACTGAACGCTTCGCTGTCGGTCAATGGGCTCAGCGGCAGCGGGCTGATCGTCCTCGGTCCCGGAGTGAGTCTGAGTGCAGGCTCGCAGAATGCGAGCTCCGTTTTCAGCGGATCGATCTCCGGCACCGGCGGCATCGTCAAGGATGGCACGGGCAGGCAGACGCTGACGGGCATCAACACCTACACCGGCGGCACCACGATCAACGCCGGAACGCTCGCGCTGGCCGACGCTGGCAGCTTCGCCGCGAGTGGCGGCCTCAATCTCGCCGGTGCTGGCGCAGGGTTCGACATCGGCGCCGCCATTGGGAGCCGAACCATTGGCGGGCTGTCGGGCGTTACCGGCAGCACCATCTGGCTCGGCGCCAATACGCTGACCTTGGGCGGTGCCGGGAACACGAGCTTCGGCGGTTCGATCAACGGCACCGGCGGCATCGTCAAGCAGGGCACGGGCACGCAGACGCTGACGGGCATCAACACCTACACCGGCGGCACCACGGTCAACGCCGGAACGCTCGCGCTGAGCGGCCTGGGCAGCCTCGCCGCGAGCGGCAGCCTCAACCTTGCCGCCGCCGGCGCCAAGTTCGACATCAGCTTTGCCGCCGCCGATCAGACCATCGGCGGGCTATCCGGCGCGGCTGGCAGCACCGTTACGCTCGGCGCAAGAACGCTGACCTTCGGCGATGCGACGAACCAGCTCTTTGCCGGCTCGATCGGCGGCACCGGCGGCATCGCCAAGCAGGGCTCGGGCCGGCAGACGCTGAGCGGGACCAGCACCTATGGCGGCGCCACGACGGTGGCGGCCGGCGAGCTGCGCGTCGACGGCGCGCTGACCGGGCTTGGGGCGGTGACGGTCTCGGCCGGCGCGACCCTGTCCGGGACCGGCAGCATCGCCGGGTCCGTGACGGTGGACGGGACCTTGTCGGCGGGCCACAGCCCGGGCACGCTGACGGTCGGATCGCTCACGCTCAACAGCGGCTCGACTTCGGTCTTCGAGCTGAACACACCGGGGGTGGTCGGCGGCAGCGATCCCGTCGCCGGCAACGACCTCGTCGCGGTCACCGGCAATCTCAGGCTCGGCGGCGCGCTCGACGCGCGTGCGGCGGCCGCCGGCTATTATCGCCTGTTCGACTATGGCGGCACGCTCACCGGCAGCTTCGACAGCCAGAGCGTGACCTCGACCCGCGGCGGCTTCACCATCGCCAGCGCGCAGGTCGACACGACCGTGGCAGGGCAGGTCAACCTCGTCGTGCTCGGCACCGGCCAGACCCTGCAGTTCTGGGATGGCGCCAACACCTCCGCCAACGGCACCGTCGACGGCGGCGCCGGCAGCTGGTCCAGCTTCGGCAGCAACTGGACCGACAGCGCCGGCAGCGCCAATGCCGGCTGGGGCGGCTCGGTGGGCATTTTCGCCGGCAGCGCGGGCGGTACGGTGAGCGTGTCGGGCACGGTGAGCTTCGACACGCTGCAGTTCTCGACCAACGGCTATGTGCTGAGCGGCGGCACGCTCTCGATCGTGCCCGCGAGCGGAGGGGCCGGCAGCTTCAACGTCGACAACGGCGTCGTCGCCAGCATCGGCTCGACCATCGTCGATGGCAGCGGCACCGCCATCGTCAAGGTGGGCGGCGGCACGCTCATCCTCTCGGGTAACAACAGCTACACCGGCGGGACGACGATTGCCGGCGGCACGCTGCAGGTCTCGGCCGATGCCAATCTCGGCGCGATCTCCGGCGGCCTGAGCCTCGATGGCGGTACGCTGAGGACGACGGCGAGCTTCACCTCGGCCCGCAATGTCGCGATCAATGCGGGCGGCGGCATGGTCCAGACCGATGCCGATCTGTCCTGGTCCGGCGCCATCAGCGGCAGCGGTGCCCTGACGAAGACCGGCAGCGGCACGCTCATCCTGACCGGAACGAACAGCCATGCCGGTGGCACCACGATCGCCGACGGCGTCCTGCAGATCGGCGATGGCGGCACTTCCGGCTCGATCACCGGCCCTGTCGTCAACAACAGCACGCTCGCCTTCAACCGCTCGGACGACATCGCCTTCGCCGGCGCGATCTCGGGCACGGGCGACGTCCAGAAGCGCGGCATGGGCTCGCTGACCCTCTCCGGTACCAACACCTATTCCGGCGGCACAGTGATCGCGCAGGGCACGCTGATCGGCTCGGCCCGCAGCTTCGGCACCGGCCAGATCACGAACAATGGCACACTCGTCATCGACCAGCCGACGGATGCCGGCTTCGCCAATGCGATCGACGGCACGGGCACGCTGACCAAGCGCGGCTCGGGCACGCTGACGCTGACCGGCACGAACAGCTACACCGGCGGGACGACGGTCTCGGGCGGCAAGCTCGTCGTCAACGGCTCGATCGCGAATTCTGTGGTGACGCTCACGGGCGGCACGCTCGGCGGTTCCGGCACGATCGGCGGCGTCGTCGCCAATACTGGCGCGACGGTCGCGCCCGGCAATTCGATCGGGACACTGACCGTCTCCGGCAATGTCTCCTTCGCTGGTGGA